>NZ_AKJB01000042.1:0-58075 GCF_000282555.1 Pseudomonas sp. GM102
TAAGGGGGCGGATGGGAAGTGGCTTGAGGGTGTGCCGAGTGCGAGTAAGACTGGGAAGCTTTCGGCGGGGGGGAGTC
The DNA here is from genome assembly GCF_000282555.1 of Pseudomonas sp. GM102. Taxonomy (NCBI): domain Bacteria; kingdom Pseudomonadati; phylum Pseudomonadota; class Gammaproteobacteria; order Pseudomonadales; family Pseudomonadaceae; genus Pseudomonas; species Pseudomonas sp. GM102. Next base: position 78 of record NZ_AKJB01000042.1, read on the forward strand.
CCAAGGCAAGTCACGTGCTTTACAAGCTGACGGATGGTGCGAATGGGACTGGGATCGATGCGGTCTGGCGCGCTAACCCGGCAAATAATGAAGGCAAGAAATTTGCCATTGTCGAAGCAAAGGCAAGCCGTGATGAAGATGCTCCTAAATTCATGCGCAAGCTTAACAATACTCGAAAACCCGGCATAAGCTCGAAGTTGGGCGTGTCTGGAATAGCTGACCCTAGCGAACTGATCGAACCGATTGAATCAGATGCATCTTCTAGTCAAAGCAAAAACAAAAGCCCGGTAAGCAGCGGCAAAAATAAGCCAGCTAATACCAAACGTGAGGAAGACTTCACGAAAAGGAAAAGAGATCTTTTGGTTCAAATGAGTAGCGAGTGGATCGCGAAGAACATCTCTAAAGCCGTTCTTGGAAGGAGCTTAATAGCCCAGGTAATGAGTTCTTACAGCCGCCACCTATTTTACGCCCCTCTATTTCATACAAGCTTGAGCCCGAAGGAACACGCCAGTGCGCAACTAGGAAGCCTAGAGGAAAGCGCTCACCAAAATCACAAGGCCTTTCATTATTCCGAACATGAAGTAAAAGGCTTCGTAAACAAGCGAAAAAAATCCCTGACTAAAAAGCATGGCGCGTTAGACTCGCTCAAGATCGAGGCTTGACTAAAATGAATAAACGACAGAAATTTTTCAGCGAGTACCAATACAACAATTTCTTGAAAGAGCATGACGAGGTCATTAATTTCTTCAAAACAAATACCTTTCAATCTGACTCACCCGAGGAAGAAGCGACACTGCGCGCGACACACTTCAAGCAACTCGCACTTGACAAGCTTTTCGCCACATATACGGCAGGAGAAGAAATAAGCGCCCTAACACCATTACTTGAAGACCTAATAGTCAAGTACGAAACTCGACAAGCTAAACTCGCCGAATACCAGAAAATACCTGATATATCTCCGCTTGCGATAAATGACTGGCCTGACGAATATGAAGAATGTGTGCAGGTCATAGGATTTTGCGTTCTCTTACATCGTACTGATTTACTTCAGCGTTTTGTAACTCTAATAGATGGAGCGGGCTACGCCGGGGACGATACGCTATACGAAGATCTACTCATCAAACTACTTCCGAATAGACACGATGTAGATCAATGGTTTCATGACGTGTATTCATCTTTGATTCGAGCCATTTATGCAGATAGCAAAGAGGACGCGTCAAAGCATCTGAAAAAATACTGCAACCAATGGTACTCAGCATTTAAACAAGCACCATGGCATGACACTCACTTGCAGGGAGAAAATGGTAATTACGTCGGCTATTGGGCTATAGAAGCAGGAGCTGTCGCTTTTTTGTACGGTATAGACGACAGCAAAATAGATCATATGGTTTATCCAAAAGACTTGGTTGAGTACGCTCGAAACTATAAGGGTGATATTGGTTCCCAGATTAATCGTATTGTTGCTGGCGAAGCCTGCAGCAAAACGGGCTATTGGTTCAGCCCGGCTCAAGCCAACTCAAGACGCCACTTCCAACAAGGCGAAATCATGCCAAGCTTCAAGGAGTCGAAATGGGGCGACACGCTTTGGTATTGGTCCGGTGAAGTGTGAACTTATCTACAAATTACGCTCAGCGGCCACTTCATGGCCCTCAGCGAACACCCGCGCAGCGAGTGGAACGACCTCTGGCTGCTGCTGGAAATCGTCCACGAAGGCAAACAGCCGCAAGTGCTCGGCGAGAACATCACCAGCGACGTCACCCATAGCAAGGACGAGCTCCATCAGGGCTACCGCAACCGCTTCCTCGCCACGCCGTGGGACGCGCATTACCGCCCCGCCCTGGAACACCCGAAACCCAAAGTGCTGGGCAGCCAGACCGCCATCGTCACCGGCCCGGCGGGTGAAGAAACCCACTGCGATGAATACGGTCGGGTCAAAGTGCAATTCCACTGGGACCGCGACGGCCAGGGCAACGACACCAGCAGCTGCTGGCTACGCGTTGCCACCGGCTGGGCCGGCAACGCCTACGGCGGCATTGCCATCCCGCGAGTCGGCATGGAAGTGCTCGTGAGCGCGACTGGGATGAAAACATCGAGCACGACCAGAAGATTCGCGTCGGCAATGAACGGCATGACACGGTCGAAGCCAACGTGTTCAGCGAGTTCAAGGTGGAAGAGCATCGCCTCACCCATCTGGACCGCAAGACCGAAGCGCGGGCGGATGATCACCTGACTGTCGGCGTGACCCAGCATGTGAAAGTGGGGACGGCGCAGTTAGTCGAGGCCGGGACGGAGATTCATTACCACGCCGGGGAGAAGGTGGTGATTGAGGGTGGCATGGAGCTGACGGCCACGGCTGGCGGGAGCTTTGTGAAGATTGATGCGGGCGGGGTGACGATTAGCGGGGCTGAGATGAAGGTGAACTCCGGCGGCGCTCCCGGCGCCGGTACGGGAATCCAGATTCTCGACCCGGTAATCCCATGGGCCGCCGCCAAAGACAAGGCCGGCGCCCTGCTCGTCCCGGCCGCCGTGCAAATGGCCATGGCCAAAGCGGCCCGAGCAGCCGGTGATATCCGCTGCCCGATTTGCGAAGCTTGCCGTGAAGGCAAGTGTGATTTGGGGACTGCCGCATGAGCGACGCACTCAACAACTGGCTCGGCGAACAGGCAAAACTCTATCGCGTCCTGATCCCGCCCCTTTAGGCGCACTTATTTTCGCTATCGGCCTGTCGCGAACGGGCGGTTCGCCATACGAGCACCACGGTAATTTGCACCACTTCATGCCCGTCCAGTTTAAAGGACGCGAGCAATCCGCCGTTCTCTGGGATCCAGGTTGCGACTCCATCGAAGAGGCTGCCTGCACCAAGGCATTGAAAAAGTTCGGAGACTTGCCCGACCGTGCCGCTTTTGTGCAGCAACTGTTCCACATGAGTGATCACTACATGGTGCCCTCCTACATTCCGTACGCCTGGGCAACATTGCGCCGCTGGCAGCAAACCCAGGAAAGCGGAACCACGGTGGTGACCAAGACTGAGTACGATCAGGTCTACTACCAACTGCAAGAAATGCAGGACCGTTTGAAGACGAAGGAAGTCGAGCTGAACAACGCCTTTCAATATGACCGTCAGGCAAACCAGCGAGAAGCAAGTTTACTGAGAGCGGAAATAGGTCGGTTGGATACAGCCCGGCAACGGCTGCATGCCTTGAGTTTCCTTAAACTGACGCCCGAAGATATTTACGGCTCTGCCACCCAGGCGCCGGAACATAAGATCAACGTCGACCGCTGGATGGCGAAAAAAGAAAACACTGTCGAGGTCCAGCTAGCAATGATTCCTCAGGCGAGTGGTAGTGAGCTGAGGACGGCTTAGTTTTCCGTGCGTCCCGCAAACAAGCCAGCGTCCACAGGAAACTGGCTTGTTTGTAATGCTGTGGCGTCAGGCCGGCGCCTTCCAGCCCATCATCCGCTGCTGCGCAACCTGCAGCAGGTCGCAACCATCCTGAGTCAGCAGATAAAGCGCATGGATAATGTGCGGGATGTCTTGAACGTCACCATGCTTGAAGCATAGGCAGTGGAGCGTTTCAAGTAACTGGCTGGAGGCGCGGATGCGTTGGAGAGCGGATTCGAGGATGTCTTGGGGGTTGGCTTCTGTGTCGATAACCAAGGGGTTTGAGTCGGTAATATCGCTTTTGATTGAACGATAACGATCGGGAAACGGATTTATCGTTGGCATAGTAATTACTCGAGTATTAATTAGTAATCGCCAGCACCGTGACCAAACGATGGAGGCGGCTGTGTACAGGCTTGGTCAACCGCTAACACCCAAACGGCTCGCCCGAAAGCGTCCTGCACACAGCCACCATTGCAACGCACTACGAGACATAGAAGTCCGCAGGGCGAATGATGGCACATTTATGTGCAGTGTTAGTCAGGTGACCAAACCTGTTCGCTGATTTTGCAGCGATGCCAAACAGTAATCGCTATAAGCCAAGCGCCGAAAGACGACAAAGCGTCCAAGCTTGTAGGAACGAGCCGAAGCTCCCGCAGTTTTTTTACCGATATGAAACCTCTGTCAGAAACTCCTCACGACAAGCGGCATGCAAGCCGGTTAACCATCGCTTAACCCCACGGTCCAAAGCTTTACTGGACCGCACGCCCTCAGCTCCCTCTGACGCCCAGTGCGGCAGGTTCGACGTTTTTCAGTCGAACTGACTTCCCTCTCTGCGCTGGAGACTTGCCATGAACACACGAAGACTGCTGATAACCACCGCCCTCGCCTGCACCGCGTTCACCGGGATTGCTCAGGCAGACGAAGCGTCGTCCTCCCAGGCCGTGCCTTATCACTACGGCATGCAGTTGCAGGTGGCCAAGGTCATTTCCCTGACTGAACCGCAAACGCAGGAATGCAAAGTGGTGACGGCCAACATGAAGTACATCGACAAGTCGGGTAAGCCTGCGGAGATTACGTACCAAAAACTGTCTGACGCGTGCAGCTATCAGAACTGACAGTAGGCCTGTGAGGGCTCTGGCGCTAAGCGCGGTCGAAAGGATTCGCCATGCGGTTCTCGTTTCGCACGCTGTCGACGTTCAGCACCGCGCTTTGTTGAGTTTGCACTGGGTCTGGGGTTTATCCAGACCCGGTGCATTGTCGGTCGAACTGGGTGAAGCGGCCGGTTAATGGAGTTTTGACTTCGCGATGAACAGTTGACCGTGCGTGTTGTGCGCGAGGCCGGTGCGCAACTCGGCTATCAGGTCGTTGATTTCCCTACATCCATTGAGACGCTGGGCGTCTATGCCAGTGACGATCAGATCGAGGTGGTCAGTCTCGACGTCCGAATACACCTTGATGGTCATCGACAGGTCCGGCGACAGCGTGCATTGACAGCGTTTTGGGAGAAAACTGCTCTCAATGATATTGCGTAGTTCCAAGGCAGAAAGAAACATGGCCACCCTCTCGTTATGGTGAGATTGCCAATCGAAAATCAATGTCGGTCGGAGCTCAAATCGCCCGTTCTTTTTCTTCCGTGCGGGCTTCATTGTTCCAACGTCCGACCGTTTTCTTGTTTTAGCACTGACTGGGTAGGAATCACGGTCAGCTCAAGACAGCTACAGCATAAAACATGCCCAGGATTTCGCTCTGCGCCTCGTCGGCAAATCAAGGGTTTGGCGGGGATGGCAATAAAAAGACTCGGGCAAAATGCAAGAAAGGACTGTTTCAAGACCTGCATTTTGCAAACACCCCGGTGACGGGTTTGCATTGGCTGAGGACGGCAGTGAGAATGCGGCCCATCCATTCAGTATCCGCTGACCCCACACACACGCAAGGAGGCATCATGGGTACTTTGCCCTTTAACACGACCGTCGGGCTGATAGTTGCCGCTCTGTCGTGCGTAGTCCACGCCGCTACCCTCGAAGACGTCGCGCCGTATCCCAAGCCCGAGAGCGGTTTTACCCGCCAGGTCATTCACCTCGCCCCGCAACAACAGGAAGACGGTTATCAGGTCGAAATTCTTGCCGGCAAGACCCTGACCGTGGACTGCAACCGTCAGCGTCTGGGCGGCATGCTTGAAGAAAAGAACCTAGAGGGCTGGGGTTACCCGTTTTACCGGCTGGAGAAAGTCACCGGCCCGATGAGTACGCTAATGGCCTGCCCCGATGGCAAGCGCAAAAAGGACTTCGTACCGGTGGTCGGTGACGGTTTCAGGCTGCGTTACAACAGCAAGCTGCCAATCGTGCTCTACGTGCCCAAGGATGTCGAAGTGCGCTACCGGATCTGGTCGGCGTCGAGTCATGTCGAGAAAGCCGTTCAGGAATAACTGGTCCGTCCCTCACACCGGGGCGCCGCTCAACGCGGCGCGCTCGGCCACATGCCGCAAACTGTCGAAATTGATGTTCGCTCCGGAATCGATGGCCACCAGGGTTTGCCCTCGCGCGCCGGTTTGTGCCACGTACTGCTTGATCCCGGCCACGGCCAGGGCGCCGGAAGGTTCGGTGATCGAGCGGGTATCGTCGTAGATGTTCTTGATCGCGGCGCAGAGTTCGTCGTTGCTGACGGTCAGTACCTCATCGACGCAAAACCGGCAGATCTCGAAACCATGGACGCCGATCTGAGCGACGGCCACGCCATCGGCGAAGGTGCCGACGGTTGGCAGCACGACCCGTTCGCCGGCCCGCAATGCGGCCTGCAAGCAAGCGGAATGTTCCGACTCGACGCCGATGATGCGGATTTCAGGGCGCAGGTATTTGACGTACGCGGCGATGCCGGCGATCAAGCCACCGCCGCCCACCGGAACGAAGATCGCGTCCAGCGGCCCCTGGTGCTGGCGCAGGATTTCCATGGCGACGGTGCCCTGCCCCGCGATCACGTCCGGGTCGTCGAAGGGCGAGACAAAGGTGCAGCCGGTTTGCTGTGCCAGGCTCAGCGCGTATTCCAGGGCAAACGGAAAACTCTCACCGTGCAGCAGCGCATCGGCTCCCCGGCTGCGAACCCCGAGCACCTTCAATTCCGGCGTCGTGCAGGGCATGACGATGGTTGCGCCGATCCCCAGCTCGCGGGCCGCCAACGCGACGCCTTGGGCATGATTGCCCGCCGAGGCTGTGATCACGCCACGAGCCTTCTGTCCATCGCTCAGGTTCACCAGTTTGTTGTAGGCGCCACGGACCTTGAAGGAAAAGGTCGGTTGCAAGTCTTCGCGCTTGAGCAGGATCTGATTGCCCAACGCCTCGGACAAGGCCGGCGCCGCTTGCAACGGCGTGCGCACGGCAAGTTCGTAAACCGGCGCGGCGAGGATCTTTTTCACGTAGTGCTCAAGCAAGCGTTGCTGGGCGGGGGTGCTGCTCATGGTCGTCTCCTGACGTTGATCGGAGCACCAGAGACAGAAAGTAAAAACCCGCCTCTAGGGCGGGTTGGGTGCTGCAGTCGTGAGCTAGCCCGCCAAATAAGGAATGGCGGTAATAATGCTTGGCTGGCAGCGCAATACGGTGGAAGTCATGGCTGGAAATTAGCCGGAGGCTGATGGCAAGTCAATGGCCAATTTTCAACGGCCGCTGTAGGCTGGCGATTCTGCTCATTGTCCCAAGGAAGGAAACCATGAAGTCTGTCGCCCTGCCCCTCATCGCCCTGATCGCCTTCGCCGGCTACACCGTTTCGGTGATGCTGCAGGCAGAACAGTCGCTGCTCGATTTCGGCATCAGCCTGATGTCGCGGCCCGATACTGCGCAGGTGGTGATTGATCTTTACCTGTTGGCGACCCTTGTCGGTATCTGGATGTACAAGGATGCGCGCAAGCGTGGGCAGTCGGGATTGTCGGTGGTTCCCTATCTGGTGGTGACGGCGGTTTTTGTGTCGGTCGGGCCGTTGTTGTATCTGGTGGTGCGGGGGCTTCAGGAGCGGAAAAACTCTGGCGAGGCCTGATCCAGGCGTTGTTGTGCTGTTGAGATTGCTTTCGCGAGCTGACAGCCGCCGAAGTCACTTCGCCAGGCGCTTGAGACCAATCACCATCCCCCCCGCCCCCAGCATCATCGCCGTCAGAAACAACGGATAGGAAATCCACCACGGCGTACCGGCGGTCATCATGCTGAACTCGGACATGCCGCCAATACTCGCAACCAGGTTCAACGGCAGAAACACCACGTTGATCAACGTCAGTTTGCGCAGCAGGTTGTTCATGCTGTTGTTCATCAGGTTGCCGCGCGCGTCGATCAGCCCGGAGAACACCGTGGAGTAGATCTCCGCCTGCTTGTAGCACTGGTTGTTCTCGATAATCAGATCGTCGATCAAACCAATGGCTTCAGGGCTGAAGTGTTCCTTCGCCGCATGATTACGCAGCCGGGTCAGGACCGCGCCGTTGCTGTGAATGGCGTTGATGTAATAGATGAGGCTTTCGCTGAGGTTGAACATCTGGATCAGATGCTGGTTCTGCATCGAGGCATTGAATTTTTGTTGCAGCTCCCGGGCAACCATCTTGATCACCTTGAGGTGCCCCAGATAGTGGTGAATGTTGTTGAACAACAGGTCGAGCAACACATCCAGTGGCGTCTTCAGTGACTGCCGCGTGCCGAGGCCGCTGAGCGGAGAGTCATCGGTGGCGATCACCAGCAGACGCCCCGGGGAAAACAGCAAGCCGCAGGATGACACTTCGAAGGCCAGGCTGCCGCCGCCGGAGTAGTTTTCCGGGCGTTTCCAGATCAGGAACAGGTTGTCGGGGTGGAACTCGATGCGCGACACCTCGTCGGGGTCCAGGGCCGAGGCCAGAGCGTGTTCATCGAGCTTGAAATGGCTGTGCAACAGATCCCGCTCGGCCGCATCGGGGTTACTGAACAGCATCACGTCGGCGTCCAGCCGTTCGACCGCTCGCAGGGCGCCGTGGCTCAGTTCAAAGCTTTTGATCATCGGCCGCTCACCAGGCCTGGCCGCGGCGCTTGAGCTCCAGCCGACGGACAAACTCTTCCAGCACCAAGGAATACAAATCGTCCTGCAAGTAGGCGTCTTCGATGCCGGCGTCCATGTTCGGGTTGTCGTTGACTTCGATCACCACCACTTTGTCGCCGGACTGTTTGAGGTCGACGCCATAGAGGCCGTCGCCGATGAGATTCGCGGTTTTCACCGCCAGTTCAACCACCGCTCGCGGCGCTTCGTGAACCGCCAGGGTGCGGCATTCGCCGTTGATGTCCTGGCCTTTGGCTTTGTGGTTATAGATCTGCCAATGGCCCTTGGACATGAAGTACTGACAGGCAAAGATCGGCTTGCGGTTGAGCACGCCAATGCGCCAGTCGTATTCGGTGTAGAAAAACTCCTGGGCCAGCAGCAACACCGAGTGTTCGAACAGTTCGGCGGTGGCTTCAAGCAAGGCTTGCTGGCTTTCGACCTTGATGACGCCCTTTGAGAAACAACCGTCGGGTATCTTCAATACCAGTGGAAACCCCAGACGCTCGCCTACCCGCTCGAAATCTTCCGGTCGTTCCTTGTAGAGGATTTCAGTGGCGGGCATGCCCAGCTGATGGCTCTTGAGCAAATCAGTCAGGTAAACCTTGTTGGTGCAGCGCAGGATCGATGCCGGGTCATCCATCACCACCAAACCTTCGCTCTCGGCTTTTTTGGCGAAGCGGTAGGTGTGGCTGTCAACGCTCGTTGTCTCGCGGATCAGGAGCCCGTCGTATTCGGCGATTCGGGCGTAGTCCTTGCGTTCAATCAGCTCGACGTCGATGCCTAGCGTCTTGCCAACCCTGACGAAGTTGTCCAAAGCCTTGGGATTGGAGGGCGGCAATGCTTCTTGCGGATCGTGCAGAATGGCCAGGTCATAACGGGCCAATCGCCTGGAGCGCGGCATGCGCCAGATCTTGCGACTGAAACTGTCGAGCGCATTAGCGAACTGATCTTCCTGATCTTCACGCAACTTATGCAAGGCGCCAAACTTTACACCTTCGATGTGCCAGCCGTTAGTTCGACGAAACTCAACTAGCAATATCGGACATGGAAAAACCTCGAACAACTGTCGAGCCAGATCCTGTAATGGCTCGATAGAGGTTTTGCCGAAATACAGTGTCAGGGTAAATCCTTCGGTATCGCTGTAAAGATGATTGCTGAGGGCCTTTTCCAGGGTTTTATCCAGATCATCCAGGGCCAGGCCATACAGGGATTTTCGGGTCAGTTCGCTGATGGTCCGCACCGACGGAATAACCTTGTGCCCCCGCGCTTCGGCCAGCAGCGAGCAGTAATAACCGTGCCCGAGGTACTTGTAGCTGCGGCACAGGTTGATCACCTGAACCCGCTTGCCCTGCTCGTTGTCGCGGGTCTGTTCGAGGTATTCCTGGGCGGTGACGATGTCTTCACTGGGGAAATAGGAGGCCCAGTCTTCCTTGCGTTCGACGATGATCATCAGCTGGCTGGAAGTTCTGATCGAGCCATTCAAATAGTTTTCAGAAATTATTGCTGTTAGCAACTTTTGCTCAGATACTTCGCGCCAATGACCTTGTACCGCTGACATAGTGATTGATCCATTTTAAGAACAAGACCTTTCCTATTAAGCACGAACTTTTTTTAAAGTCCCGTTTCGTTACGCAACTTTTACGGCGGTTATATGAATCCTGTTTTTCGCTTGGCGGTAGTTGAAGATATACCGTCACTGCTGGCACTCGAACAGCAATGTTTCACCACGGACCGGCTCAACAGTCGCAGTTTTCAATGGATGATCATTCGGGCTCACGGGCAATTGCTGGTGGCCCAACGTGGCGAGCAATTAGTGGGCTATGCGGTGGTGCTGTTTCACCGGGGCACTTCATTGGCGCGCCTGTACTCGATTGCGATAGCCCTTGATGCTCGCGGCAGTGGACTGGGCAAGCAGTTGCTCGAACGTGTCGAGGCCTGCGCCATTGAACATGACTGCGCCTACCTGCGGCTGGAAGTGCGCATCGACAATCCAACGGCGATTGCTCTGTATGAGCGTAACGGCTACCGGCGTTTTGCGCTGATTCACGACTATTACCAGGACCATGCCGACGCGCTGCGCCTGGAAAAACGTATCCTCCAGCACCGCGATTCACGCAACATCAAGGTGCCTTACTACCCGCAGACCACCGAGTTCACCTGTGGCCCGGCCTGCCTGCTGATGGCCATGGGCGCGCTGCAAGACGATCGAGCGTTGGAGCGCGGCGAAGAACTGCAAATCTGGCGCGAGGCGACCACGGTGTTCATGACGTCTGGACACGGTGGCTGCAGCCCTCAAGGTCTGGCGCTGGCAGCGTGGCGGCGTGGCTTTCGGGTGCGGCTGCAACTGAGCATGGCCGGGCCGCTGTTTCTCGACGGCGTGCGCGATACGCATAAGAAAGACGTAATGCGCCTGGTACACGAGGTGTTCACGACGCAATTGCAAGCCACCGACGTGGAACGAATGATCGGCGGACCACTGGATCTGCCACGGTTACTGCACGATGGCGGACAGCCGCTGGTATTGATCAGCAGCTATCGCCTGACCCGTTCCAAGGCGCCGCACTGGGTGATCGTCACCGATTGCGATGAAGAGTTCGTCTACCTGCACGATCCGGATGTGGATCACAGCCAGCATCGTCAGCCGATGGACTGCCAGCACTTGCCGGTCAGCCATGGAAAATTCGACAAAATGTGCAGTTTCGGACGAGGCAAGCTGCGGGCTGCGGTGATTCTCTATCGGCGTGAGTAAACCTGTGGCGAGGGAGCTTGCTCCCGTTCGAGTGCGAAGCAGTCGATTGCATGGGGGCGCTTCGCCCCCCGGCGGGAGCAAGCCCCCTCGCCACAGGTTATGCGTATTACTTCAGGCCAAGCTTGTACAGCCCCCCGTCATCTTCATCGGTCAGTACATACAAATAACCATCCGGCCCCTGCCGCACATCGCGAATCCGTTTGTTGAGTTCACCCAACAACCGCTCTTCGTGAACAACCTTGTCGCCTTCGAACTGCAGGCGAATCAGCTCCTGACTCACCAGCGCCCCGATAAATACGTTGTGCTGCCAGGCCTTGAAGCGATCGCCATCGTAGAAAGCCATGCCGCTGAGGCCGGGGGATTTTTCCCAGACGTGGTGCGGGCCCGCGGTGCCTTCGGCGGTTTCGCCCTTGGCTTCCGGGATCGCCAGGCCGGAATAGTTGATGCCGTGGGTTGCCAGCGGCCAGCCGTAGTTCTTGCCTCGTTCGATGACGTTGATCTCGTCACCGCCCTGGGGGCCGTGCTCGTTTTCCCAGAGCGTGCCGCTCCAGGGGTTGAGCGCCGCGCCTTGTGGGTTGCGATGGCCGTAGGACCAGATTTCCGGGCGAACGCCTTTTTGCCCGACAAAGGGATTGTCTTCCGGCACCTTGCCGTCCGGATAGAGCCGCACGATCTTGCCTTGCAGCTTGTCGAGGTCCTGCGCCGTGGGCCGGTCGTTATTCTCGCCCAGGGTGATGAACAGATAACCGTCGCGGTCGAACACCAGTCGCGAGCCGAAGTGATTGCCGACCGAGAGCTTGGGCTCCTGACGGAAGATCACCCTGAAATCCTTGATGGCCGTCAGGTCTTCCGACAACCGTCCGCGACCGACCGCCGTGCCGGCCTTGCCGCCCTCACCACCGCCTTCGGCGTAAGACAGATAGACCATGCGGTCTTGCTTGAAATCGGGCGACAACACCACGTCGAGCAATCCGCCTTGTCCCTTGGCCCAGACCTGAGGCACGCCATTGATCGGCCCCGAAAGTTTGCCGTCGGCGCTGACCAGCCGCAGGTTGCCGGGCCGCTCGGTCACCAGCATCCCTTGGCGGTCGGGCAGAAACGCCAGCGCCCAGGGGTGTTCCAGGCCTTTAACGATGGGCGTGAGTTCAAGGGTGCCCTGCTCGCTTTTAAAATCCTGTGTCGGCGCCGCGAAAACGGGCGCCGTGACTGTAAATAATGCGCTGGCACAGAAAGTGGCCAAGAGGGTTTTACGCAACATGCACGATTCCTTTTGTCGTCAAAATGGCTGGCAAGACCTCTGTCCTGCCGTTCAACGGTAGTTGCGGTTCGAGTCCCGGGGCGGTGGATTGGGAATGAATTTCGGTTGGCCGGTGGGAGCCGTTCGATCTTGCGGATAGCGGTTGCCGATACCACCGTTATCGAGCGTTGGCGGTCGTGGCACAGGCACTGTGTTTGGCCCGCGGATTACCGGGATGTTGGGTTGCGTGCCTTGCATGCTGTTGGGATTGGCCCTGCGAATCGGGCTGTTATAGGGATTGTTGTTGCTGCCCGGCAGGTTCTGCGCCAGCAGCAAGGGCGAGGACGGCGATGCGACGTCTGCCAGAGCCAAAGGGCTTAGCACACCACTCAATGCCATCGCGATGACGCCGAGCACACATCGGTTCATGAGGACCTCTCTAAAAGCCTGCCACGCTTCATGGATGAATAGAGCCACGCTACGCCCAGGGTTCGGATTTGTTAACTAAAACCTCCCCCACAAGATGTAACACGAGTTAACCGCACCGCCGATCCGCCCGCAGGACCGGGCCGCCGCCGACTGAAACTTTTGCCCTTGGCCACAGGTCACCTGAACATCAACGACGAGGTCACGATGATGGCACGGGCAATCTGGAAAGGCGCAATCAGTTTCGGTCTGGTGCACATTCCCGTGGCGCTGGTTTCGGCGACGTCTTCGCGCGGGATCGATTTCAAATGGCTCGACAGTCGCAGCATGGACCCGGTCGGCTACAAGCGCATCAACAAGGCCACCGGCAAGGAAGTCACCCAAGAGCACATCGTCAAAGGGATAGAGTACGAAAAAGGACGTTACGTGGTGCTCAGTGAAGAGGAGATTCGCTCGGCTCATCCACTCTCGACTCAGACCATCGACATTTTTGCCTTTGTCGCCAGCGAGCAGATCCCTCTGCAAAACATCGACACGCCCTACTACCTGGCGCCGGACAAACGCGGCGGCAAGGTCTATGCGCTGTTGCGCGAAACCCTCAGCAAAACCGATAAGGTCGCCCTGGCCCGCGTGGTGTTGCATTCGCGCCAGCACCTGGCGGCCCTCATGCCGCTGGAATCAGCCATGGTGCTGGTGATGCTGCGCTGGCCCGCCGAAGTGCGCAGCATTGCTCAACTGGAACTGGGCAGTGAAGTGACCAAGCCGGATCTGGCCAAAGGCGAGCTGGAGATGGCCAAACGGCTGGTGGAGGACATGAGTGCCGACTGGACGCCCGAAGAGTACCGCGACAGTTTCGAAGACAAGATCATGGCGCTGGTCGAGAAGAAGGCGAATGAAGGCAAGATCGAAGATGTCGAAACCGTGACGGGTGAAGAGGTGCGTAAAACCGCCGATGTTATCGATCTGACCGAACTGCTCAAACGCAGTCTTGGTGGCAAGGGCGGCGGTAAACCCGCGGCAAAAGCCAAAACGAGCGCAGACAAAAAAGCCACGAAGCATTCTCGCGGCTGACTGATGACGGGGACATCCATGAGTCAGGTGGTGTGAATCTCGGCCCCATCGCGAGCAGGCTCGCTCCCACATTGGGTCTTGTGAACGACAAAGATCAAAGGTGGGAGCGAGCCTGCTCGCGATGGCGTCATGCGCCACAACGCAAAACTCAGATCAAAACAAAAATCGCCAACAACCCAGCAAAAACCGCCCATTTCTCCAGGTAGTAGCGAGTGCGGTTACGCTTCTTGAGCGCTTTGCCGCGCAGACGAATCTTGTAGATTTTGGCGAACAAGCGGTTGATGCCACCGACCTTGTCGCCCGCATCGTTCGGCGCGCCCGCCGCCGCCATCACCGTACGGCTGAACCAACGGTTGAACGCCGCCGCCCAGCGATACTTCATCGGCCGCTCGATGTCACAGAACAGAATGATGCGGTTCTGCGCAGTGGTGTTTTCGGCGTAATGAATGAAAGTCTCATCGAACATCACGGCCTCGCCGTCGCGCCAATGGTAGTTCTCACCGTCGACGTTGATGTAGCAACCGGCATCGTTCGGCGTTTCCAGCCCCAAGTGATAACGGTAAGAACCGGCATATGGATCGCGGTGACGGACCAGTTTCGAACCCGGCGGCAGTTCGGCGAACATCGCGGCCTTGATCGAGCCGATGCTTTGCACCAGTTCAGTCGTACGCGGGCAGAGCTTTGCGGCCGACGGGTGACTGTCGCCGTACCATTTGAGATAGAAACGTTTCCAGCCACTTTTGAAAAAAGAATTGAAACCAACGTCGTCATACTGATTCGAACGCTTGATCTCCCCAGCCTTGAGCAGATTCTGGCCTTCGGCGCGAATCTCTTCCCAATGAGCCTGCAAAGGGCTCAAGTCGGGAAAGTCCGCCGGATTGAGATAAGGCTTGTTCGGCGTTTTGGAGAACAGATAAAGGAAGCAATTGATCGGCGCCAGAAACGTCGAGTGGTCGCTTAACTGACGGCCTAATTTGTGGCGCACCTTACCGCGCAAGTGAACATACGCGACGGAGATGACATAAATAGCGGCAATGATAAGTTTCACGAAAATCGTCACACGTCAGAAGTGAACAAACTGCGTCCCGATGGCGAGTTCTTGAGCCATGCCGATGGACGGCATGAGGTCGAAAGATGGCATTTTAGCCATACCTTGTAACTAATAGTTAACCTTCAACTGTGAAAATGTGTCCACTTAGTAGCGCGGCTCGGCCGGTAATGCGAACCGCTCTCCCGATAGTAGCCCCATGCCATACCACCATCCGTCGAATATGTAAACACGACACTCAATACGCGGCCCCGTCTGGCTTAGGCTTTGCAAAGGCCGGACCTAGCAGCCCCAGAGCGACATAATTCTGACGCGGCGGCATTTAAATTAACGCTAGGACTCCAGCGATACGCTTGGTCAGTCACCGGGAGATGTAACGTGTCAACTCTCAATGAAATCGCAGCGAACCACGCGAGAATGGCTAAGGCAAAAGAAGAAGAGTCGAGCGGGCTGAATGAGCGACACCTTCAAATAGTGGGAAGTTTCGAAATCCCGTCTATCGATGAACAACAACACATTCCACTGCACCTCATTACTGGAGGGCAGGATAACCATCTCGGACAAACCGCTGGGTACTTGCTCTGAGTCTCGACCTGGTCAGTCGCCGGCTTGTCGCACGCCGTTCAACGTGCGGCAAAGCCAGACTTTCAACCGCTGCCAGCGAGTTGTTTACAGTGGGCAGACAGCGACAACTTTATAGTCACTGCCTGAAGAGGTGATCTGCACGGTCCAGCCTTGCGCAAAAACCATGTCGTGATGCTCGATCAAGCTCGTTTATTTCCCTTTGCCCAACCGACCACCATTAAACCCAGGCCGGGAATCCATAGACCAGGCGCAGTGATAGCGAGACCGCAGATAGCCATTGGCAGCCCAGTCAGAAACATCGGGTTTCGAAACGCCTTATCCATAGCACTCTCTCCTTTAAGAATTTCTATCATTAAACCATCAAGCCTGACGCTGAGCGGAAAATAGTCATCGGCACCACTGCGACTCACAGGGGATTGCGTCGTTGTCACCGTCCATTTTCATTCCCGGGCAATTTTGCAGAAAGTTCTTGGCCTCTGCGCACGAGGTCATCTGCGAACAGTATTTGCGTCCATCACATTTGAATGGCGCTGAAACAGGCTTCGGCACAGTCACGACTCTAACGATTTCTTTGGGGGTCGATAGTTGAGCCGCAGTCCAGGACTGTAATTCAGGGGAAAGCTTCCAAGCCAACAGACCCACAACAAGCATCACCAAAATCAGTTTCATTTTGATCCCACCCATGATGAGAGACCATTTGCGTGCTCACGTTGCCTGCTTCCCAGCGTAACGGCGGGCGAGGAGCGCGTCTTGGGCGAGAACCAGGAAGAGTATCTGCAAGACGAAGCGCCAGCGCGCCCGGAAACCCGAGCCCTGACGAAGAAGAATAGACCCCTCCCCACTTTCTGCTGTCACGCGTGGTATGGAGAGACGAATCTGAAGAGGTGCCCACCCTGACCAAGTGCTGGCCATTCAGCAATCCTTCTGAAAACACACCAGGCCGGGCAAGCAGTGCTGACTTTACCCAGAGCCACGCCAAGTGTCCCGAACACAACGCTGAACAAAAATAACATTGAGGTAGCTCTACGCTCCCCTGCCTATCCAGGATGAACGACCTCCCAGCCAGACCCCGGTTCTGCACAAACCGGGGCCGGACCTTGAAGAAGCGTGCGACACGTTATCGCCCACCGTACAACTGCCGTCACACTTATGCGACAATATGCGCAATGTCTGGCATGAATCCCGCCTTTATTGCCCAACAGCTTGGACACCGCGTCCAGATGCTGCTCTCGACTTATGCGCGCTGGTTGAACTCTAGCGGTGACTGGGGAGAGATGGAAAGAAACTCCAGAACGCCCCAGGAATGGCCTAAGCGCCAATTGCGCAGCTCGCAACCCATTGATAGGTAAAGTAATTGATCTCCACAGCTAACATCACGATGCAGTTCGGCGCCAAGCCGCTATTCGAAAACGTTTCGGTCAAATTCGGCGCCGGTAACCGCTACGGCCTGATCGGCGCCAACGGTTGCGGCAAGTCGACCTTCATGAAAATTCTCGGTAACGACCTCGAGCCGTCCGGAGGCCAGGTCATGCTCGAGCCGAACGTGCGTCTGGGTAAACTGCGTCAGGACCAGTTCGCCTACGAAGAATTTACCGTGATCGACACCGTGATCATGGGTCACGAAGAGCTGTGGAAGGTCAAGGCCGAGCGCGACCGCATCTACTCGCTGCCGGAAATGACCGAAGAAGACGGCATGGCCGTGGCCGAGCTGGAAACCGAATTCGCCGAAATGGACGGCTACACCGCCGAATCCCGTGCCGGCGAGCTGTTGCTGGGCCTGGGTATCGGCATCGAGCAGCACTTCGGCCCGATGAGCGAAGTGTCGCCGGGCTGGAAACTGCGCGTGTTGCTGGCGCAGGCGCTGTTCTCCGATCCTGAAGTGCTGTTGCTCGACGAACCGACCAACCACCTGGACATCAACACCATCCGCTGGCTGGAAAACATTCTGACCCAGCGCTCCAGCCTGATGATCATCATCTCCCACGACCGTCACTTCCTGAACAGCGTGTGCACCCACATGGCTGACCTGGACTACGGCGAGCTGCGCCTGTTCCCAGGCAACTACGACGAGTACATGACCGTGGCGACCCAGTCCCGCGAGCAACTGCTGTCGGACAACGCCAAGAAGAAGGCACAGATTTCGGAACTGCAATCGTTCGTCAGCCGCTTCTCGGCCAACGCCTCGAAAGCCAAGCAAGCGACCTCCCGCGCTAAGGCGATCGACAAGATCCAACTGGCCGAAGTCAAGCCGTCGAGCCGTGTGAGCCCGTTCATCCGTTTCGAGCAAACCAAGAAGCTGCACCGTCAGGCGGTCATCGTTGAGCGCATGGCCAAAGGCTTCGACGGCAAGACACTGTTCAAGGACTTCAGCTTCCAGGTTGAAGCCGGCGAGCGCGTGGCGATCATCGGCCCGAACGGCATCGGCAAAACCACCCTGCTGCGCACCCTGGTCAACGAACTGACCCCGGATGCCGGTACCGTGAAGTGGACCGACGCCGCGGAATTGGGCTATTACGCCCAGGACCACGCTCACGACTTCGAAGACGACTGCAACCTGTTCGACTGGATGGGCCAGTGGACCCAGGGCGGCGAACAAATCGTTCGCGGCACTCTCGGTCGCATGCTGTTCTCCAACGACGAGATCCTCAAGTCGGTCAAGGTCATCTCCGGTGGTGAGCAAGGTCGCATGCTGTTCGGCAAGCTGATCCTGCAAAAGCCGAACGTGCTGGTGATGGACGAACCGACCAACCACTTGGACATGGAATCCATCGAGGCGCTGAACCTGGCGCTGGAGAACTACCCGGGCACGCTGATCTTCGTCAGCCACGACCGTGAGTTCGTATCGTCCCTGGCCACCCGCATCATCGAGTTAAGCGCCGATGGCGTGATCGACTTCAGCGGTACCTATGACGACTACCTGCGTAGTCAGGGTGTGTTGATGTAAGACGGCTGCAAGCTTCAAGTGAAAAGCCCTGTCCTGGTGACGGGGCTTTTTGCATTTTCATGGCCAAGGTTTGCTTTGGTGCTGACACCTTCGCGGGCAAGCCTCGCTCCTACAGGGGTCTGCGAAGAGGCCTCCTGCGCATAACCTGTAGGAGCGAGGCTTGCCCGCGAAGAGGCCCTCGATAGCGCTGCAAAATTCAAAGGCCAATATAGTTAGCCTGCTTCCTTTTATTCCCCGCCCACGCCATGATGCAGTTCTCCTACCGCCGCCCGCGAAAGAGCTCTCATGTCAGTGCAGCAACTGCCCCCGCAAAGCTCCATGGCGATCACCCTGCAGATCGTCTCCATCGTTTTCTATACCTTTATTGCCTTCCTCTGCATCGGCCTGCCGATTGCGGTGTTGCCCGGGTATGTCCATGAACAGTTGGGGTTCAGCGCCATCGTGGCGGGGCTGACCATTGGTTCTCAGTACCTGGCCACCCTGCTCAGCCGGCCCATGGCCGGGCGTCTGTCGGACAGTATCGGCACCAAGCGGGCGATTGTTTACGGCTTGTCGGGGATTGCGTTGAGCGGCGTGCTGACACTGCTGTCGACCCTGCTGCAAGGTTTGCCGTTGTTGAGCCTGATCATCCTGATCGCTGGCCGCTTGTTGCTGGGCATCGCTCAAGGGTTGATCGGGGTCGGCACGATCAGTTGGTGCATGGGTCAGGTCGGTGCCGAGCACACGGCGCGTTCGATTTCCTGGAACGGGATCGCCTCGTACGGCGCCATCGCTATCGGCGCGCCACTGGGGGTGGTGATGGTCGCTGAGCTGGGGTTCGCCAGCCTCGGGATCGCGCTGTCGTTACTGGCCCTGCTGGCGCTGCTGTTGATCCGCAACAAACCTTCGGTGCCGGTGATTCGCGGCGAGCGGCTGCCGTTCTGGGCAGTGTTCGGGCGCATTGCTCCTTTCGGCGCGAGCCTGAGCCTGGCGTCCATCGGTTACGGCACGCTCACTACCTTTATTACCCTGTATTACGTCAGCCTTGGCTGGACCGGCGCGGCTTATTGCCTGACGGTATTCGGGGTTTGTTTCATTCTGGCGCGGTTGTTGTTCATCTCCAGCATCAGCCGTTTCGGCGGCTTCACCTCCGCCATCGCCTGCATGACCATAGAAACCGTGGGGCTGGTCCTGCTGTGGCTGGCGCCCTCGACCGGTTATGCCTTGATCGGCGCTGGGCTGACCGGGTTCGGCCTGTCGCTGGTGTATCCGGCGCTGGGGGTGGAAGCCATCAAGCAAGTACCCAATTCCAGTCGCGGAGCGGGTTTGAGTGCCTATGCGGTGTTTTTCGATCTGGCACTGGCGATTGCCGGACCGCTGATGGGGGCGGTGGCGTTGAACCTGGGGTATTCGTGGATTTTTTTTAGCGCGGCGATGTTGTCGGTCACCGGACTGGCGTTGACCTTGCTTCTGAAACACCGCGCAATGACCTAAGCCCGCACACAATGGTTTTTTGGTTGTCAGGACAATTGCATTACCGAAATTATTGATCGGCGGTCTGCATGCCGGCGCGGGTGTGTTTGCCCAAGGCATGGGAAAAGAACCGTCCGGCTTCGGAGATCATGTTGCGGTGAATATCCTTGCGGTCGACGCCGTCGGCATCGGTACACAGCGCCGGCATGGCGGCGATCTGTTCTTCGTTGCACGGCGCCAGGAATACGAAGTGCCCTGCCCCGGCCAGCAATTTGAAGTCCGGTGCGGTTGGCAGTTTGCGCGCAAGCGCTGCGGCGTTTTTGTCGAACGCCACCAATTTGTCGCCATCACCGCTGTAAAGCAGCACCGGTACATGCACGTCGGCCAAGGTATGGCGGCCGAACTTCAGACTCAGCGGTGCCATCAATAACAAGGCATGCACGCGCGGGTCCGCCACTGGCTGCAAATCATCGCGGTCGACGATCAGTTCGCCTTGCGTATTGCAGGCATCGTGATCATCCGGGCGCTCCTGGCAATAACGGCGCAGACGATCCAGATCGGGGGTGGCACCAGACAGAATCAGTGCAGTCTCACCGCCCGCCGAATAGCCAATCACCCCGACCTGCTCGGCATTGACGAAGGGCGCGAGCATCCGGTCGCTGAGTGTCGCGGTAATGGCTTCGGAAATCTGGATCGGCCGACCATAAAGGTTGCTCAAGGTGCCGAGGCGGCTATGGTCTTTGGAGTTGTCGCCGGGATGGATCACCGCCACCACCACGAAGCCCTTGCGCGCCAATGAGGTAGCGAGGTCGTGCAGGGCCAGCGGGGTTCCGGTGTTGCCGTGGGACAGCATCAGCATCGGGAAACGTCCGATGGCGACTTTGGTGTCTTCACCGGCTTCGACCGTGTAGCCCTCGAGCGTGCTGGAGTGTTCCCTTTCACTGGACGGGTAAAAGGCAATGGCGCGCATCGGCTGCAAGTCCAGTGGATCGAGGAACGTCATCTCATGGAAGCCGACGCTCCAGTGAGGGTGCGGCGCAGGCGCGGCGTGCACTGAATTCAGGCTGCCGAGCAGGCAAATCAGTAGCGTTGCACAAAGACGCGCCATGGGATGCCCCACCTTGTTACCTGACCGCAGATGTTAAGCCTCGGGTGCATAACCTGGGCCAGAAACTGATCACCGCCAGAAACAAAAAACTCCGTACCTGGCCATCACGATGACCAGAATACAGAGTTTCAAGGGTATTGCCCGAGCTGTTTACGACTTTACGCAAGCCTTACGCGGCAGCGAACAATTGCTCGCTGATGTGCGCCTGAGCGTCGCTCATGGCTTTGGTGCGCACTTCATCACCGTAGGCCAGGCCATGGGCGCGGACGAACTCGATGTCGGTGATACCGAGGAAGCCGAACAGCACCTTCAAGTAGTCTTCGTGAGCAGTGCCGGTTGGTTGGCCAACGTGCAAACCGCCAGACGTCGAAACGATGACTATTTTCTTGCCGCCGCACAGGCCTTCAGGGCCGGCTTCGGTGTAGCGGAAAGTCTGACCGGCCACGGCAATGCGGTCGATCCAGGCCTTGAGCTGGGTCGGAATGGTGAAGTTGTACATTGGCGCTGCAATCACGACGGCATCGGCAGCGAGGAATTCGGCCAAGGTCTGCGCGCTCAAGTCCGCTTCGTGTTGTTGCGCGGCGTTGCGCAGCTCAGCGGCGGTACCGGCGGCAACCAGGGTGGTGGCGGAGAAATGGCTGATGGCATCAGCGGCCAGGTCGCGGTAAGTCACCGCTACGCCAGGCTCGGCGGTTTGCCAGGCTTTGACGACTTCGCCGCTCAGCTGACGGGAAGCCGAGTTGTCACCCAGAATGCTCGAATCGATATGCAGTAATTTCATGTGGGATCTCCAAGGTGAGGATCGCCACCCGGCGATCTGATGGCGACAATCCTATCGACGAAACCAATAGCTGATTAGTCAGCAACAATGCGATAGTTCGTCTCACTGATAGAACAATCGGATTTAAATCATGCAAGACCTTAACGACCTCTATTACTTCGCCAAGGTGGTCGACGCCGGCGGTTTCGCGGCGGCCGGGCGTTTGCTGGGGATTCCCAAGTCCCGGTTGTCGCGCCGCATCGCCGAGCTGGAGGAGCGCCTGGGCGCGCGCCTGCTGCAACGCACTACCCGCCAACTCAATCTGACCGCTGTCGGTGAGCGTTACTTGCGGCATTGTCAGGCGATGCTGTTGGAGGCCGAGATGGCTGACGAAGCAGTGGCCAGCATGTCCAGTGAACCCCGGGGACGACTGCGGGTGTCCTGCCCTGTCGGCTTGGCCCACGAAGTGCTGCCCGGAATAATCAGTAACTTCCTGGAGAAATTCCCGCAGGTGCAACTGGAGGTGATGCTGCTCAACCGCAGGGTTGATCTGGTGACCGAAGGCGTCGACGTCGCCTTGAGAGTGCGGGATCTGGGTGATGAAGATCCATTGCTGGTCACCCGCCGCTTGCGTCAGGCACAGACCGTCATGGTCGCCAGCCCGGTATTTCTTCGCGAGCGGCAGATCAAAACCCCGGACGATTTGAAAAACGTACCGATACTGGGCGCCCTGGAAGCCGATCGGCTGGTGCATCTGCGGATGCTCGACCAGCATGGCAAGGCCTGTGAAATGACATTCGAAGCCCGATTGGGAGTCGATGATTTTCTCGTGCGCAAGGCTTGTACCCTGTCCGGGCTGGGCTTTACCGTGCTGCCCATGATGTATTGCGAGCAGGAGCTGGAAAACGGCACGCTGGTGCAACTGTTGCCCGACTGGTCATTGCCGGGCGGCTGGCTGCAAGCCGTCTACCCTCATCGACGCGGGGTGATGCCAGCAGTGCGCGCTTGGATCGACCATTTGATCGAATCATTCAATGCTTGTGGGGACAGACTGTTATGAAAGCGCGATTAATGAGCGAAGAGGACGTCGCGCAATTTTGCCTGGCGCTGCCTGGTGCGCGGGAGGACTACAAATGGGGTGGCGTGCGGGTGTTTTCGATTGCCGGGAACAAGATGTTCGCCTTGCAAAACCTACGAGGACAGTCCCTGGCTTTCAAAGTCGACAAGGACCTGTTCCTGGGCCATTGCGACCGGCCGGGCATTCACCCGGCGCCGTATCTGGCCCGGGCCCAGTGGGTCATCATGGAAACGCCCTACCCGCTGGGCACCGAAGAGCTGCAAGGCTTGCTGCAACGTTCCCATCAATTGGTGGTGAGCAAGTTGCCCAAGCGCACGCAGGTCGGCTTATTGCTTTAAAGCGCTCTAAAACAACGCAAACAGGTTAGCGCCCAGAAACAGCTGATCGATCCAGAACACCTGATGCATCAGCACGATGAGCCAGAACACCAACTGAAACGAGACTTTGCGGGTCTTGTGCCGAAACGCTTGCTGGGCCAGCAAGGCGCCCGGCCAACCGCCCGCCAGCTCCACCGCGTGCAAGACATTCTCCGGCGTGCGCCAGCTATCGGCGCGGGCCTTGTGTTTGTCACCCCAGTACAGGAAAAACGCCAGCACGCTGACCATGCCGTAGGCCGCCAGGGGAATCACCGACACCCCGTGCAGCCACAGCGACAGCGAGCCAAACAATGGCACTGCGCACAGCACAACGAACACCAGCAGTTTCAGCCGCAGGTTCTGCATGGCGCCCCCGGACTTGCGCCCGGGGTTATTGTTGCGCGCACTGGAATCGTTCATGGCTTGACCGCTGTCCAGTCGACCCAGCCGAATTGCCAGGTGGCCAGGATTAGCAGACCGAACGCAATGCGATACCAGGCGAATGTCGCGTAGCTGTGACTGGCAATGAAGATCAGCAGACCCCGGACAGCAATCATCGCGCAGACAAAGGCAGTGATGAAGCCAATGGCGAATACCGGAAAATCAGCCGGCACAAACAGGTCGCGGTATTTGTAACCCGAGTACACCGCAGCCCCGACCATGGTCGGCATGGCGAGGAAGAACGAGAATTCGGTGGCCGTTTTGCGCGACAACCCGAACAGCAAGCCGCCAATGATCGTCGAGCCGGAACGCGAAGTCCCGGGGATCATCGCCAGGCACTGGGCGAAGCCGACTTTGAGAGCGTCTTTCCAGGTAATGTCATCGACGCTTTCAGCATGCACTTCATGCTGACGACGTTCGGCCCACAACATCACGACCCCGCCCACGACCAATGCGGTAGCCACGGTAATCGGGTTGAACAGGTACTCGTGAATCAAGTCGGCAAAAATCACCCCCAATACCACGGCCGGCAGGAAGGCAATCAACAGGTTCGCGGTAAAGCGTCGAGCGCTGGGCTGCGTCGGCAAACCGATGACCACGTCGAAGATCTTGCGGCGAAACTGCCAGACCACCGCGAGGATCGCGCCGAGCTGAATGATGATATTAAAAGCCATGGCCCGCTCGCCCCCAAAGTTGAGCAAGTCCGCCACAATGATCTGGTGCCCGGTACTGGAAATGGGCAAGAACTCCGTCAACCCTTCTACAACGCCTAAAATCAATGCCTGAAAGGCCGTCCAAAGATCCATCAATCCCCCAAGAAACAATGCCCCCAGGCATGCTCCGTTAATAATGTATAAGCGTTAACTGCGTTCAACCTTAGCTGAATCCACACGCGCACAAGCTCCACGCAAAACCGTAGAAACTGCGTAAAAAAAGACTTGGGCTCAGGTTTTTCCGTGCGGGGCCGAAATCCTATCAGACAAGCCTCGTTTACGCTGCCGCGTAATAGGACCTGAGTCGGATAGGCCCGATCGGCAACGTGTGATTGGATGCTGGCGATCGTTTATTACAAGAACAAGAAACCGGAGTAACCGCGTTATGAACAGCTTGCGCAGTGTGTCGATCAGCCGACGCTTGTGGCTCATCTTGATCGTGGCCGTGGTGATGCTATTGACGTTGGGCGTGTTGATGCTCAAGCAGATTCACGACGACCTTTATCAGGCCAAGGCCCAAAAGACCCAGCACGTGGTGCAGACCGCCAGTGGCATCCTCACCTACTATCACGGCCTGGAAACTGCCGGCACCCTCACCCGCGACGCCGCGCAAAAGCAGGCACTGACCGCCGTGCGCGGTTTGCGCTACGACCAGAATGACTATTTCTGGATCAATGATCTGACGCCCGTCATGGTCATGCACCCGACCAATCCGAAACTTGAAAGCCAGAACCTTTCAACGATTCGCGACCCCGACGGTTTCGCGCTGTTCAACGAGATGGTCGCCATTGCCAAGGCCAAGGGTGCCGGCATGGTCGATTACCGCTGGCCGAAACCGGGCGCCAGCGCACCGGTGGAAAAAACCTCCTACGTGAAACTGTTCGAGCCTTGGGGTTGGGTGATAGGTTCGGGCGTGTACATCGATGACATGCAGGCCGAGTTTTATGCACAGGTCTGGAAAGCGTCGTTCGTGGGCCTGGTGATTGCCCTGATCATGGCGTTGCTGGTGATCATGATTGCCCGCAGCATCGTGCGCCCGCTCCAGGAAACCGTGAACGCCATGGCCAACATTGCCAGCGGTGAAAGCGACCTGACCCGCAGCCTCGATACCCACGGCCAGGACGAAGTCACGCAACTGGCCCGGCACTTCAACGCCTTCACCGCGAAACTGCGCCTGGTGATCAGTCAGTTGCAGGTGTCCGCCGGTGCGCTGGGCCAGTCTTCCAATGAACTGGGCAACGATGCCGCGCAAGCCCAGCAACGCAGCCAGCAACAATCGCAGCAAATGGAGCTGGTGGCGACCGCGATCAACGAAGTGACCTATGGTGTGCAGGATGTGGCCAAAAACGCCGAACACGCGGCCAGTGAAATGCGCAATGCCGAGTCTCAGGCACAGCAGGGGCAGGTCAATATCGATGGCAGCTTGCAGCAGATCGACAAACTGTCTGCGACCATCGATCAAGCCGTTGAAGTGATTCGTACGCTGGCCGCCGAAAGCACGCAAATCGGCAGCGTTCTGGAAGTGATCCGCTCCATCGCCGAGCAAACCAACCTGCTGGCCCTCAACGCTGCGATCGAAGCCGCTCGGGCCGGCGAGCAAGGTCGTGGGTTTGCGGTGGTCGCCGATGAAGTGCGCCTGTTGGCCCAGCGCACTCAAAAGTCGACGGCGGAAATCCAGTCGATGATCGAACGCCTGCAAAGCCATTCCGAAGCGGCGGTCAAGGTGATTGGCGACAGCAGCCGTGCCTCACAACTGACCATCGAGCAGGCCGGCCTGGCCGGTGCCAGCCTGAATGCCATCGGCCAGGCCTTGCGCAACCTCAACGGGTTGAACGCCTCGATTGCCAGTGCGACCTTGCAGCAGGCCCACGTGGTGGAAGACATCAATCAGAACGTCACCCAGGCAGCCGGGTTGTCCCATAGCACGGCACTGGCGGCCGAACAGTCGAGCGTGGCCAGCGTTCATCTCAAGGAATTGAGCGAGCAGTTGAACGGGTTGCTGAAGCAGTTTCGGGTGTAATCCCTCCCTGAACCCGGCATTGCCCCCCTGTAGGAGCGAGGCTTGCCCGCGAAAAACGATGACGCGCAGTATCTGAAACCGCGGTGCGTTCTTCGCGGGCAAGCCTCGCTCCTACAGGGGGCAAGCCCCCATTCCCCACAATCCGGGTACAATTCGCCTCCTCATTTTTACGACATCAAGGAACCTCCATGTCCGGGCTTGAACTGTTTGCTGCCGCCCTCGGCGTGATTGCCGTCTGGTTGACGGTCAAACAGAACCCTTGGTGCTGGCCGATCGGTCTGGTCATGGTGCTGTTGTATAGCTGGATCTTTTTCGAGGTGAAGCTGTATTCGGACATGCTGCTGCAAGTGATCTACGCTGCGTTGCAGCTCTACGGCTGGTGGCAGTGGACTCGCTCGGGAGTGACTCATGGTGGGCGGCAGGTCAGCCTGCTCGATGGCAAATCCACCGCGCTCGGCTTGGCCGTCGGCACGCTCGGCAGTTTGCTGCTGGGGGCCGCAATGGCTAATTGGACCGATGCCGCCCAACCCTGGCTCGATGCGGCTTTGACCGGTTTCAGCCTGGTGGCGCAGTTATGGATGGCGCAAAAACGTTTGCAATGCTGGCCGCTGTGGATCGCACTGGACATCATCTTTGTTGGCCTGTTCATCTATAAAGCGCTGTACCTGACCGCCGGCCTCTATGGGGTATTCGCACTGCTGGCGGTGCACGGCTGGCGGACATGGCGCGCCGACCCGGCGTTGCGCACATGAAAGTACTGGTGCTCACGGGGCCTGAATCCAGCGGCAAGAGCTGGCTCGCCGCCGAACTGCAACAGCAATTCGGCGGTGCTCTGGTGGGCGAATACGTGCGCTGGTTCATTGAGCGGGAGGCGCGGGACACGTGCCTGGCCGATATCCCCGAAATCGCTCGCGGTCAGCTGCAATGGGAAGATGACGCCCGCGCCCTTGAGCCGCCATTGCTGATTCTCGACACACACTTGCTGAGCAACATGCTCTGGAGCCAGACCCTGTTTGGCGATTGCCCTGCCTGGATCGAGCAGGCGCTGCTGGCTCGGCACTATGACTTGCACTTGCTGCTGTCGCCCGAACAAGTCGATTGGACCGATGACGGTCAGCGCTGTCAGCCCGGGCTGGATGAACGCCGGGCTTTTTTCAACGCGACTCAGGCATGGCTGGAGCAGCATCGACAGCTTGTTCAAGTGCTTCAGGGCAATTGGGCCGAACGCCGGCTTCAGGCATTGCAAGCCGTTACGCAGCTGCTCGAGCGCTGACCTTCCCTATTTGGGCCAACACCCCATCCAAGGCGGGACCTGTGGGAGCGAGCCTGCTCGCGATTGGGCCATCACATTCAACATCCATGTTGACGGTCAGACCGCTATCGCGAGCAGGCTCGCTCCCACAGGGATTGCGCTTGACTTACTGGCACTCTCCTCCAGCATTTGTTGCAGTATTTTTGCAAATACGTCCGTTTCTGAAACACCCCCTCCCTCTCGAACAGCCTGTTTCAACGCTGGTCATCTTCTTGTCATGCGATGTGTTAGAGCGCTGATACATCCCGCATAAAGCTTGGATCCAGTGCTATTGCGATCTCTTATCAACATTGCCGTCCCGGCGGATGTCTCAGACCTGAAACACCCTTTAATCGATCCACTAGCGTTGATCGATAACCCTCTGAATCAAAACAATTATCGAAAACCGGCACAGCTTTCGCTCACTCCTTCACAACGCTGACCAGGACCAGCCACAACAAAGAAGGAATTGCCGCCGTGGGGAAATTTGATAGAAGCATCTATAGCCTCCTGCTGATCGGATGCGCACTGGGTTCAAGTGTCTGCCTGCCCGTACAGGCTGATAACGGCCTCATCATTATCAAACGAGATGTCCAGCCGCGCATGGCAACGCGTGCGCCGGTGATGCCCGACCCTAGCCCCACGACCGCCAATGCCAACCCGTCCAAACAAGTCCTCAGACAAACGGACGAGTTGAGCGACGGCGACTTTGCCAGCGTCGCCAGTGGTGCAGGCATCTCCCGCCTGGTCACTCAAAACACCAACAACCTGGGCGGCAATCTCACCAACCAGACCCAGCTTTCCAACCTCCCCGCTGGACGTTCGGGAAACTCGGGCAACGGTATTGCCAACATGGTCAATTCAAATGTCCAGCAAGGCCTGGGTGCTCTGAGAGTTGTAACGGGAGACCGTTGAGATGAATCGTACGCTGCTGCTGATCGCCATGTTTTGCAGTGCATCGACCTTTGCCCAATCGCCCGTCATCAATAACGCCGACATCGACGGTTCGGGCATGCAGCACCAGGGCATCCTCTCGGTCAACCAGGCGGCAGGCGATCAGCAGCAACAGGCCAACGCCCGCGCCATCGCCATTGGCAACAACGCCAGCGCTACCACACAGATTCGCCAACGGCTGCGTACGCAGGTCGACCCCAGGATCGATGCCCGATCCAGCATTCAAGGCGACTCCTTCAGCCACGGCAACGGTGTACTGGGCGTCAACCAGAGCGCGGGCGCGAGCAACCAGCAAGCCAATGCCCTGCGGATAAGCGTCAGTACACAGCCGCAAAGTATCGACGACAGCGTCCTCATGCAGCAGAACGTGGCGCTGATCAACAACTCCGATCCAACTGACTCTGCACCAGGCAATCGCCAGGTCGCTACCAGCGATCAGGCCTTCACCGGTAGCCGTGGGGTGATCCAGTTGAATCAGAGCGCCGGGGTGGGAAACCGAACGGCCAACACCCTGAGCGTACGGGTCTCGGATTGACCCAAACAGGTAGACACAACACTTAACCTAAAATAAGTACGGAGAATCACCATGAAACCTTCGATGGCACTCAAGCCTCTGGTTTTCGCAATTGCTGCGGTCATGGCTGTTGCTGTACAAGCTGGGCAGCGTGACAATGACCACCACCACGGTCATAAACCCCCTCCTCCAACAAAGATCCCTGTCTATGCGACGGCCGAAGCGTGGGATAACCAGAGCAGTACCGGCAACCGCATCCGTAACGAGGGGACGATCAACGAAGCTGAAATGAACAGCTCTGCCACAGGCGCCAGCGGCAACGTCGGCGTCAACGTGGCGGCCGGTAGTGGCAACCAGCAAGACAACGCGTCCGCCATCGCCAATGCTGCCTCAAACTCCAGTCAGGACAACAGCTTCGTGTTCGGCACTGCGACAGCCACCGCCGACGTCACGCAATACAGCAACAACAACAGGGTCAACAACTTC
Source organism: Pseudomonas sp. GM102 (assembly GCF_000282555.1). NCBI lineage: Bacteria > Pseudomonadati > Pseudomonadota > Gammaproteobacteria > Pseudomonadales > Pseudomonadaceae > Pseudomonas > Pseudomonas sp. GM102. Next base: position 29,733 of record NZ_AKJB01000042.1, read on the forward strand.
GGTAGTACAGCCTCTGCCGTGATGAACGGATCGGGGAATGGCGGCAGCGGCAATATGGGTATCAACATTGCTGGCGGCGACCTCAACCAACAGAAAAACACCATGGCCATTGCCAACACCAATGCCCCGCTCGGTAACGCAACTGCCACCGCCTCTGCCGATCAACAAGGTCCTGGCCTGGTCGTGAATAACAACGCCGATCGGACTTACCGTCTGGATACGATGACATTTACCAGAACGGCCAGCGGTAGCTCCTCTCGCGACAAGTCATCTGATGTGAGCGTTGATAAAAGCGCTTCTTCGAGCTTTGACGTGAGTGGTTCCAGGAGCTCTGAGGCGAGTGGTTCCAGGAGTGTTGATGTGAGCGGTTCCAGGAGCTCGGATAGCAGCTCTACTCGCAGTGCTTCTTTGAACGTTGATGTGGACGCTGCTGCGAACGCTACCAGAACGGTTACCTGGAACAATGGCAATGGCGATCGCACCCGCACCAGGACTGTCGACGCATCGCTTGACGCATCGATCGATGCAAATTTCGACGCATCGCGCGAAAGATCGAGCGATTCCTCGTTCGAAAGATCGTTCGATAAATCGTGGGATAGATCGTCCGCCTCCTCGTTCGAAAAATCGGGCAGTAAAGAGTCCGAATCTTCGTACGACAAATCAAAAACTTTCAGTGAAAGCAGTTCTTTTGATTTGAGCAACACCTATTCCTATCAAGTGCTGACTCCAACTGGCTGGGCCAACCCTGTAACCAACACCGCAACCCTGAACGGTTCGGTGAATGGTGGCAGTGGCAACCTGGGCGTCAACGTGGCTGCGGGTGTGGGCAACCAACAAAGCAACTCGTTGGCCATTTCCAACAACTCGTTCTAATTGCTGTCTCTGGAGGCCCCCTTACGGGGGCCTGTTTCAACACAACCAGAAGGCGTCCCACCATGCGCATTATCGCCTTGGCATTTTTGCTTTACGTGGCCAGTGTGAGCGAGGCTGCACAAATGCCGCTTTCCGTCCTGCCGGGCGGTGCGGTGGTGTATAAGCCGATCCAGAGCATGCGCGAGCGTAAATTTGCCGACCTGGTGCAACAGAAAACCGACTTCAGTTGCGGCGCAGCTGCGCTGGCAACCATATTGCGCCAGGCCTATTGGCTGGACGTGAATGAAGAACAGATCATCGAAGGCATGCTGGCCCACTCCGATCAAGATCTTGTCCGCGTCCAGGGCTTCTCCATGCTCGACATGAAGCGTTACGTGGAAAGTATCGGCATGCGGGCCCGTGGTTACCGGGTAGCGCCGCAAACGTTGAGCGACATCAGAATTCCGGTTGTGGTACTCCTGGATATCCGTGGCTACAAACATTTTGTGGTCATGCAAAGAGTCCATGAGGGCTGGGTCTATATCGGAGATCCGGTACTCGGTCATAAACGCTACAAAGTCGACGACTTTGTAAAAGGCTGGAACGGCATCATCTTTGCCGTGATCGGTCAGGGCTACGACAAAACCAATGCGTTGCTCGACCCACCCTTGCCACTGACCGCCAAGAACCGCATCAATGCCTTCACCCCGGTGCGAGACGCAGAGTTGATGGATTTCGGATTCATCCAAAGCGACTTCTTCTAATGACAAGGAGCACGACGCTCCGGGAGCATCCAATGAAGACTCCACTCTGGCTAGCCATGGTTTGCCTGGCCGCCAGCCTGCCGATCCAGGCACAGACGTTCAAACCCATTGAACTGAAGGATCAGGAATTGGCGACCCTGCGAGGGCGCTATGTCATGCCGGGACGGATTATCAGTTTCGGCATCGTCATGACCAGCACTTGGCAAAATGCCAACGGTGAAGTGATCGGGGCAACGTCCTCGATGCAAATTCAACAATCGACCATCAAGCCACAGTTCTATGTGTCGATTATCAATGAAAAAGGTAATGGCTCAGCGCATTCGCAAGGCACCGGTACCGTCACTGGCGGTAGCGGCCTCAACAGCACCGAAGGCGTCACTCAAGTCGTGCGTGCTGCCGGCGACCATAACACTGCCTACAACAACGTTGATATCAACGTCACCAAGGCTAGCCAAGCGCCAGCAACGCAACAGCAGGGCCAGGCATTGGCCGCGGGCTCGACGTTGGTCGGCGCCAATGGCGCGGGCTCGCTGAGCGTTTCCTCGACCGGTACGGGTGTGCAATTCAACATCGTCGCCAACAACAACCAGGGCAGTACCGTACACCGCCTGGCCCAGGGTGGGCTGATGCAAAACACGACGTTGCTCGGCGGTGGCAACCAGGTCAACAACCTCACATCCTTCAATGTCGTGCTGCGTGACAACGCAACAGCCGGGTCGCTGAACGGCAATCTGGACCAGCTAAGAGGTCTTCGCACTCTCGGATTCTGATCTACGCTCAGTGTCACCCGATGTAGTCAGAAGGGACGGCTAACCCATGCACCGATCGTTGACGTTTAGAGCAATCGTTTGTTTGAGTAGCCTGGCCCCGGTCACACTGCTATACGCAGCAACGGACCCCCAGGTTGAAGCACTAAAACAAGAACTCATGGAGTTGAAACAGCGGTACGAAGCACAACAGAACGCGCTGATGGTACTCGAACAACGCGTTCGCCAAGTCGAAGAAACACCAGCGACACCCGCTCCCAAACGCCTGACCAAATCCCCCGCGGAAACGCCCAGGAGTGGCCAGACGGTGGCCGCCGGTGCGCCGGGAACCACAGGCAGTTCATACGGCCAGTCGCTCAAGGATGATTCGGAGCCTGCACAAAGCGTTTCCAACCTGTATGACGAAGCCAGCGGCTTCTTCGGTGGCGGCAAGTTCAGCGTCGAAACCGGCCTGACCTACACGCACTACGATACCCGTGCATTGGTACTCAACGGTTTCCTGGCACTGGACGCGATTTTTCTCGGTAACATCAACCTCGACCGTATCAAGGCGGATAACTGGACACTGGACCTGACCGCCCGCTACAACGTGGCCCAACGTTGGCAGTTCGACATCAACGTCCCCGTGGTGTATCGCGAATCAACGTATTCCTCCGGTGGTGCCGGCGGCGCAGGCCCGGTGACGTCGGACGCTACCGTGACCCGCGACCCGACCATCGGCGATGTGAACGTTGGCGTTGCCTACAAGTTTCTGGATGAGTCGGCCAATCTGCCCGACGCGGTCGTTACACTGCGCGTCAAGGCGCCGACCGGTAAGGACCCTTACGGCATCAAGCTGGTCAATGACCCGAACAACGATAACCTCTCGGTACCCGAGGACTTGCCGACCGGCAATGGTGTCTGGTCGATCACGCCGGGTATCTCGCTGGTCAAGAGCTTCGACCCGGCCGTGCTGTTCGGCAGCCTGGCCTATACCTACAACATGGAAGACTCTTTCAGCGACATCAGCCCTCAGGTCAACTCCAAGGTGCCAGGGGATGTGAAACTGGGCGATTCCTGGCAGATCGGCGCCGGTATTGCCTTCGCCTTGAACGAGAAAATGAGTATGTCGTTTTCGTTCACCGATCAGTTCGCCCGCAAGAGCAAGATCAAGCCGGACGGTGGCGATTGGCAATCGATTTCCAACAGCGATTACAACTCGGCCAACTTCAACATCGGCATGACCCTGGCAGCAACCGATAACCTGACGGTCGTTCCCAACCTGGCCATCGGCCTGACCGACGACTCGCCAGACTTTTCCTTCAGCCTGAAATTCCCGTACTACTTCTAACCGTTTCACCCCAATGGAAAAGGCCCGCTGCGATGGAAGTCGCAGCGGGCCTTTTCGTTTCACCCGCCCTAGCGGATTTGGTGCTTATGCAGCAATCGGTAAAAAGTCGGCCGCGACACCCCCAGAACTCTGGCGGCGACACTCAGGTTATCGCTGTGCCGGTTCAACACATCACACAACGCCTGACGCTCGGCGCGGGTCTTGTAGTCTTCAAGGGTGCCCATCGGCGAAGCGGTGGCGTGTTGACTGATCAACCCCAGGTCTCGAGCCTCGATCTGCCGCCCTTCGGCCAGAACCAGCCCGCGCCGTACCCGGTTGGCTAACTCGCGGACATTGCCCGGCCAATCGTGTTTGCCCATGGCGATCAGCGCGTCCTCGCTGAAGCTGCGAGGGCGACGGCCGGTTTCCTGGCTGTAGAAATGGGAAAAGTGGTTGGCCAGCATCGAGAGATCGCCATGGCGCTCACGCAGCGGCACGGTAATGACTTGCAGGACGTTCAAGCGGTAATACAGATCTTCGCGAAAGAGTTTTTTCTCAATGGCCGCTTCAAGGTCGACGTGCGTCGCCGCCAATACCCGCACATCCACCGCAATAGGCTGGTGCCCCCCTACACGCTCAATGTGTTTTTCCTGCAGGAAACGCAGCAGATTGGCTTGCAGTTCCAGGGGGAGATCACCGATTTCATCGAGAAACAACGTTCCGCCGTTGGCCGCCTCGATCCGCCCGACCTTGCGCTGATGAGCGCCGGTAAAGGCGCCCTTCTCATGGCCAAACAGTTCGGACTGGATCAAGTGTTCGGGAATCGCGCCGCAGTTGATCGCCACGAACGGTTTGCTGTGACGCTGGGATTGTCGATGCAGGGTGCGGGCGACCAACTCCTTGCCGGTGCCGCTTTCGCCGCGAATCAGCACCGGAGATTCGGTGGGTGCCAGTTTGCTCAGCAGTTTGCGCAGTTCGCGAATCGGTTTGCTGTCGCCGAGCAGTTCATGTTCAGGCTGATCGATATGAACCGTGCCCTGGCCGCGCAGGCGCGCCATGCCGAACGCGCGACCCAGGGTGACTTGAACCCGTGAGACATCGAACGGCAGGGTATGGAAGTCAAAAAACCATTCGCAGACGAAGTCCCCGACATTTTGCAATCGCAGGACTTCTTGATTAAGCACCGCAATCCACTCGGTACCGCTACGGGTGATCAATTCCTTGACGGCTTCCGGGCGCTCCAGATGAAAGGGCTGCAAACGCAACAAGCCGACATCGCAGGTTCGTTCGTTGGCGTTTTCCAGGGTACAGCTGTCAACATCCCAACCCACGGCGCGTAAACCCGGCAACAAACGGTGACAGTCGTCGCAAGGATCCACTACTAAAAGACGTCGTAAGGCAGGCGCTTCGATCATGACTGTTCCTTGACGCCAAATTTTATGAAATATTATTAAAAACAGTCATTTGGCGGGCTTCGTTGTAACACTAGCAAGATTTTGACGCAGGCTTGTATCGATTGCTTATAGGGCAGTTTGCTTATTAGTTATAAGAAGACACTTGATTAGTTGCCTAACGAGTTGAACCTTTCATTCAGCTTTCAGAAACGACCTGAATACCGAATCCAACAAAGAAAGTTGAAAATTCTTTTGATTCTGTGTGACCTAACCCCCGGTTGCGGACATCAGTACAAGTAACCAGCCGAACGGTAAGCCCAACCGACGGCACATCACTTGATTGGGCATACAGCGAGAAGATCCCATGAACGCCCCGCTCCGTATCAACGAAGCACTTTTGATTGCCGACCGCGCCTTCCAGCCCTTTCAATGCGTGGCCTGGGCTCTACAAGACGGTAGCGAACTAAGCCTGGCCATCATTGATCGCACCAACACGCGCATCAGCCGCAAACAGATTCCAAGCAGCGCCTACTCCGATCCGGCGCAACTTGAACATGTGCTGGAAGAAGCCCGTGCTGAGTTGAGCCAGGAAGGTTACAAGCTGCAATCGTGGTCCATGCCGCACTAACTAATTGTTTTCGCGGATTACCGCTCGGTAATCCGCGCCCCCCACTTCCTCTTAGTTGACGATTTTTTACGGTCAACTGCGTGACACCACTCACCTGTTTCAACTTCTAACCTGCCCGATTACTTGGCAGGCTTGGCAATGGTTCGAAAAGACATTGTTCTGGCACAAAACGCCCCTCCACCGGCTCATGAAGACAGTTGTGCGCCGAGTCATTCAGGGATTGAATGATTTGCTCATGCAGTCACCGTCCGGGCACCCGGATAAGGACGACTGGCAAGGAGATGCATGCATGTCACCTCAGCCTGCTTTTGCCTTACCTGCAACCGTGAATGGCGCCGAACGGCTCGATACGAGTTTCGCTGGCACCGGCAAGACTCAAGTGTATTTCGCCAGCAGTCTCTCCAGCATGGCCAATGACGTTGCGATTGATCACGTCGGCCGGTTGTTGGTGGCGGCAAAGGTCGGTACGCCGGGCGGCCAGCGCTTTGGCCTGGCCCGCCTGCTTGCAGATGGTTCGGCGGACCTGGCATTCGGCAAACAAGGCAGTATCAGCGGGCAGTTCGCACACGGCTTCGAGGCCATGGCTGGCAAGGTGCGGGTATTGGCCGACGGGCACATTCTGGTGGCCGGCCTGCACTACGAAAATGCACACCGTACACTGCCCGCCCTGGCGATGTTTGATCAGCAGGGCTGCCTGGTTCAGGGTTTCGGTGACAATGGACGTTGCGTGGTGCGCCTGCCGGGAGATCTTTCCCGGGGCGCTCGCGACGCCTGGTTACCGCCCGGCGTGCCAAGCGCCGAAGCCTGTGATGTCTGTGTGCAGGACGACGGTCGAATCCTGCTGCTGGCCAATCATTACTTCGAACCGGCCGATCACGTCGGCATGCTGATACGGCTCAACACCGACGGCTCTCTGGACAGCAGCTTCAACGGCCGCGGTTTCGTCATGGTTCGGCACTTGTTGATGAACACCCGGCTCAGCAGCCTGATGGTGCAGCGCGATGGCCGGATCCTGGTGAGCGGATCAATCAATTTTCCCGAGGAAGGTCTGCTGGCGCGTTATCACCCGGATGGCCGACTGGACGACAGCTTCGCCGTGGATGGTTTCATGAGCTTCAAGGCACGGGAGCACAGCGCTCAGGTCTGCCAGATCGTCCAGCATGAAAGTGGTGACTTGCATTGTTTTGGCAGCAGTCGCGACCCGATGCTCTGCCTGTCTCTGAAAGTCCACAGCAATGGCCGGCCCGATATTCATTGCAACGGTGGCCAGCCAAAGCTATTGGGCGTCGACCGCAGCGGCTGCCACTGGACCGCCGCCGGGGTTCAGCCGGACGGATGTGTACTGACAGTCGGAGCGACGGTCGGCGGGGTCGAAGCCGATTTCATTTTTGCCCGATATTTACCCAGTGGGCAGCTGGATCGCAGTTTTGCCAAGGGCATCGGCTGGTGTCGCACACACCTGAGTCGCGGTTCGCATACCGCGACTTCACTGGCCATTCAGGCCAATGGCTGCATTGTCATCGGCGGCTATTCACTGGACGGAAACTGCCGCGCGGTCGTCGCGCGTTTTCGGTGTTAGGCCAACGTCATTTTCCTGCACTTGATCTTCCCTTCCTCTTACGGCAAGTTGCGCGCTTCTTAATACAAGGAGTAGCCGATGTCCGGCTCAATGGCCCAGGCCTTCGCGCACAATTTTCTCGGGCACTCACCCCGCTGGTACAAGGCAAGCATTGTCGGTTTCCTGATCCTCAACGCCCTGGTGCTATGGACGGTCGGTCCGGTGGCGGCCGGCTGGCTGTTGGTGCTTGAGTTCATTTTCACCCTGGCCATGGCGCTGAAATGTTACCCGCTGATGCCCGGTGGGTTGCTGCTGGTCGAAGCGCTGCTGCTGAAAATGACCACGCCCCAGGCACTCTACGACGAGTTGGTGCATAACTTCCCGGTGATCCTGCTGCTGATGTTCATGGTGGCGGGCATCTATTTCATGAAAGACCTGCTGCTGTTTCTGTTCTCGCGCCTGCTGCTGGGGGTTCGCTCCAAGGCGCTGCTAGCGTTGATGTTCTGTTTCCTGTCGGCGTTTCTGTCGGCGTTTCTCGATGCGTTGACCGTGACCGCGGTGATCATCAGCGCGGCCGTGGGGTTTTATTCGGTGTATCACCGCGTCGCCTCGGGCAACGATCCGCGTCAGGACAGTGAGTTCAGCGATGACCGGCACTTGCCCACGCTCCATCACGCCGACCTCGAACAGTTCCGCGCTTTCCTGCGTAGCTTGCTGATGCACGGCGCGGTCGGCACGGCATTGGGTGGCGTGTGCACACTGGTTGGCGAGCCGCAGAACCTACTGATCGGCCATGAAATGGGTTGGCACTTCGCCGAATTCTTTTTGAAGGTCGCACCGGTGTCGTTGCCGGTATTGGCAGCGGGTCTGGTGACTTGCGTACTGCTGGAAAAACTGCGCTGGTTCGGCTATGGCACACTGCTGCCGGACAACGTGCGTACAGTGCTGGCCAACTACGCCGCCGAAGACAACGCCGCACGCACTGCACGTCAGCGCGCTGCGTTGATGGTTCAGGGCGCGGCAGCGCTGATTCTGATTGCCGGCCTCGCGTTTCACGTCGCCGAAGTCGGCTTGATCGGTTTGATGGTGATCGTGCTGATCACCGCATTCACGGGCATTACCGATGAGCATCGGATTGGCAACGCCTTCAAGGACGCCATGCCGTTCACGGCGCTGCTGGTGGTGTTTTTCGCAGTGGTGGCAGTGATTCAAGATCAGCAACTGTTCACACCGCTGATCCAGTGGGTGCTGGCGCTACCGACAAGTCAACAGCCGGGCATGTTGTTTATTGCCAATGGCTTGCTATCGGCCATTAGCGACAATGTGTTCGTGGCGACCATTTACATCACCGAAGTGAAACAGGCGTTCCTCGCCGGCCACATGAGCCGCGAACAGTTTGAAACCCTGGCGATTGCGATCAATACCGGCACCAACCTGCCGAGCGTGGCGACGCCCAATGGTCAGGCGGCGTTCCTGTTCCTGCTGACCTCGGCGATTGCCCCGCTGATTCGCCTGTCGTACGGGCGGATGGTGTGGATGGCGTTGCCTTACACCGTGGTGATGGGGGTGTTGGGCTGGTATGCGGTGAGCTTTTGGCTTTGAGATAGCAGGTCTGGCGCCTTCGCGGGCAAGCCTCGCTCCTACAGGGTTGGCGTCGATCGTGCCCTCCCTTGTAGGAGCGAGGCTTGCCCGCGAAGAACGATAACGCGGTTCAGACCGAACTCAGGATAAACCGCTCGATCGCTTGGGCCGCGCCGTCTTCGGTATTGGCTCCGGTCACCACGTCGGCCTGACGCTTCACCGCCTCTTCCGCCTGCCCCATGGCGATCGACAACCCGGCCCGGTGAAACATCGCCGGGTCATTGCCACCGTCCCCCATGGCGGCGGTCTGTTCCAGCGGCACCCCGAGAAACTCGGCCAGGGTCGCCAATGCCTCGCCCTTGTTGGCTTTCATCGCCGTCACGTCCAGATAGATCGGTTGTGAACGCGAGACCTGCGCCTGCCCTTCGACCTTGGGCAGCAACTGCGCTTCGAGTTCGATCAATAGTTCGGTGTTGCTGCTAGCGGCGACGATTTTGTCGATACGTGCCATGCAAGGCTCAAAACTCTCGACCACCACCGGCGGATAACCCAGGCCGTGCTGCTCTCTCGGGACCATCGGGCCGTACTGATCCTTCAACAGCCAATCGCCGCCACTGAATACCCAAACCTCAATGTCCGGCTGATCGGCAAACAGCGTCAGCGCCGTCAGCGCTGCCGTGGCCGGCAAATAATGCGCAACCAGCAAACTGCCATCCGGGTTTACGATTGTGCCGCCATTGAAGGCTGCCGTCGGCAGATCGACCCCCAGGGCTTCGATCTGTTGCAACATGGCTTTGGGCGGACGCCCGGTGGCCAGGCTGAACAGCACGCCGGCCTCGCGCAAGGCGCGGACTGCGTCGATCGTGCGCTGACTGAGGCTGTGGTCGGGAAGCAGTAAAGTGCCGTCCATGTCACTGAGCAGAAAACGGATGGGCTGTTGCGTTACGTCACTCATCCGACGCTGTGCCAGACGCGGCCGTCGCGGGTCAGCAGCTCGTCAGCGGTCTGTGGCCCATCTTCGCCCGCCGCATAGCTCTGCACTGTTGCGTCCTGCTGCCAGGCGTCGAGGAATGGCTGCACGGCGCGCCAGCCGTTCTCGATGTTGTCGGCGCGCTGGAACAGCGTCTGATCGCCGGTCAGGCAATCGTAGATCAAGGTTTCGTAGCCAGTGGACGGCTGCATTTCAAAGAAATCCTTGTAGGCAAAACCCAACTCGATGTTGGCCATGTTCAACGCCGGCCCCGGCCGCTTGGCCAGCAGGTCGAACCACATGCCTTCGTTGGGCTGGATCTGGATCCGCAGATAGGTCGGCTGCAACTCATCGACCTCGGTGTCGCGGAACTGCGCATACGGCGCCGGCTTGAAGCAAATGACAATCTCGGTGTCGCGCGCGCTCATGCGCTTGCCGGTGCGCAGGTAGAACGGCACGCCGACCCAGCGCCAGTTGTCGATCATCACTTTGAGCGCGACATAGGTTTCGGTCGTGCTGTCGGGCGCCACGTTGGTTTCCTGGCGATAACCGGGCAACGGATTGCCATCGATCTGGCCGGCGGTGTATTGGCCGCGCACCGAGTTGGCTCGCGCTTCCTCGGTTGTCCAGGGGCGAATCGCGCCGACGACTTTGGCTTTTTCGCCGCGTACCGCATCGGCGCCAAAAGCGGCCGGTGGTTCCATGGCCACCATCGCCAATAATTGGAACAAGTGATTGGGCACCATGTCCCGCAGGGCGCCGGTGACCTCATAAAAACTGCCACGGGTTTCCACGCCGACGGTTTCGGCGGCGGTGATTTGCACGTGGTCGATGTAATGGTTGTTCCAGAAGGCTTCGAACAGGCTGTTGGAGAACCGGCTGACCAGAATGTTCTGCACGGTTTCCTTGCCCAGATAGTGATCGATCCGGTAGATCTGCTTTTCCGTCATCACTTTGAGCAAGCAAGCGTTCAAGGCTTCGGCGGTGTACAGGTCGGAGCCGAAAGGTTTTTCGATCACCACCCTTCTGAACGCTTCCGGGGTTTCTTGCAGCAATCCGGCAGCGCCGAGCCGCTGCACCACTTCGCTGAAAAAGCGCGGCGCGGTGGCCAGGTAGAAAATCGCATTGCCAGTACCGCTGGCGGCGATTTTCGCCGCCAGCGCTTCATAAGTGCGTTCGTCGAGGAAGTCGCCCTGGACGTAGCTGATGTGCTTGGCCAGTTTGGCCCACAACGCCGGATCAAGGGCTTGATCGCCCTTGCCGACCTTGGCCGCCACTTCCGCCCGAATGAAATCTTCGAGTTTTTTGGCGAAGGCTTCGTCACTGATGGCGTTGTGATCAACGCCGATGATCCGCAGTCCATTTCCCAGCAAACCGTCGCGACTCAGGTTGTACAGCGCCGGCATCAACAGGCGCTTGACCAGATCACCATGGGCACCGAACAGAAACAGCGTGGTCGGCGGTGCCGGTTCTGCCTTGGATTTCCTGCGGATCACATGGGTCATTTTTTCGAGGTCTCCACATGGCCGCCGAAGCCGAAGCGCTGGGCAGAGAGAATCTTGTCGCCAAAGGTGCCTTGCCCACGCGAACGGTAGCGCGAGAACAGCGAGTTCGACAGCACCGGTACGGGCACTGATTGCTCCATCGCGGCTTCGATGGTCCAGCGACCTTCACCGCTGTCAGCCACCGAGCCTGAGTAACCGTCGAGTTTCGGGTCGCTGGCCAGAGCGTCGGCGGTCAGGTCGAGCAGCCAGGACGACACCACGCTGCCACGACGCCAGACTTCGGCGATGTCGGCAACGTTCAGGTCGAAGCGCTGATCTTCCGGCAGGTTAGTGCTGGCCTTGGTCTTGAGAATGTCGAAGCCTTCGGCGAAGGCCTGCATCATTCCGTACTCGATACCGTTGTGGATCATCTTCACGAAGTGCCCGGCGCCAGCGGGGCCGGCGTGGATGTAACCGCGCTCGGCGCGATCATCTTCCGATTTGCGGTCCTTGGTGCGAGGAATGTCGCCCATGCCCGGGGCCAGGGATTCGAACAGCGGGTCGAGGCGCTTAACGGTCTCGGCATCGCCACCGATCATCATGCAGTAGCCGCGTTCCAGGCCCCAGACGCCACCGGAGGTGCCGACGTCGATGTAGTGCAGGCCTTTTTCCGACAAGGTTTTGGCCCGGCGGATGTCATCCTTATAGAAGGTGTTGCCGCCATCGATGATGGTATCGCCAGCGTCAAGCAAGGTGCTCAGGGTGTCGATGGTGTCTTCGGTGGGTGCGCCGGCGGGCAGCATGACCCACACTGCGCGCGGTTTGGCCAGGCCAGCGACCAGGGCTGGCAAGTCGGCAACACCGGTGGCGCCTTCTTCAGCCAGGGTGTCGACAAAGGCGTTATTGCGGTCGTAAACAACGGTGGTATGCCCGTTGAGCATCAGGCGCCGCGCAATATTACCGCCCATGCGGCCCAGTCCAATAATCCCGAGTTGCATGTACTGATGCTCCCTACTACAAATAAAGTGTGTCAAAGGTTATAGCCCAACGCGACTAATGAGGGTTAGTCCAGAGCGCTGGCACATAGTTTCCGGGCATTGTGCCCGATCCAGACTGATAACGCCGGGAATCGTCCCGAAGACACAACGACCATTAAAAATAAAAAAGTTCCCTTCGGGGGCAAAAGAAATCAAAATTGGCGCCGATAGTAAGTCAGCACCCGAAATCGGGAGCGAACTTACAGTTGAGACAGCCATTTGCGAGGTGAGCAATGGGCACCGTACACACAGCACTGCCAGCACAAACCCTTTACGTAACGATCCGTCGCGATGAACTGCGCCAACTCAAAGACGAACGCGACCAGTTGAAGCGGGAAGTCGCGCAATTACGCCTGCTGACCCAAGGCAATCAGACTCAGCCCTTGCCCGTCACCCAACGCGCGCCCCACGCCTGATCCCCTCGTTTGACTCGGAAGCAGCCATCGCTGTTTCCGACTCGATGCAATTCTGCCAGCTCTGGTAACTCACAAAGTTTTCACACCTTCTTGTCGATACTCCGGCTCATTGTGGCCGCTCGGTATCCGCGCGGCGTTCGTTCGTCTGCGACAGGGAGAGTGCCGACGGCCGAAGTAATTATCAGGCTGGAGTGCTGAATGGCTTTGTTTAAACGCAGCAAAACGTCTGCGAAAGGTTTTGATTGGGCAGGATTTCTCTGGTTATTTCTGTTCTTCTGGTATTTTTCCGGCATCACCCAACTGCTGATTCAACTGACAGGCACTTCCGGTTTTACCGGGTTCCGTCAGGCCTTTGTGATGAGCGCCATCTGGCTCGCGCCGATGCTGCTGTTTCCCAAGCAAACACGGGGGATGGCCGCACTGATTGGCGTGGTGCTGTGGGCCTGTTCGATGGCCAGCCTTGGTTATTTCTTCATCTATCAGCAGGAATTTTCCCAGAGCGTCATCTTCATCATGTTCGAATCGAACGTGTCTGAAGCCGGCGAGTACATGACCCAGTATTTTGCCTGGTGGATGGTGGCGGCGTTCATCGCCCATACCGCGTTCGCGTATTTCCTGTGGACTCGCTTGCGTCCGGTGTTCCTGCCACGCGGCCAGGCGTTGGTCGCGGCGACGGCGATTCTGCTGGCCGTGGTCGGTTACCCGCTGATCAAGCAAACCGCGCGCACCGGCAGCCTGGCGGGTGGCTTCGAGAAATTCGAAACCCGCATCGAGCCCGCCGTGCCTTGGCAGATGGCCGTGGCCTATCACCGTTACCTCGATACCCTGGCCGGCATGCAAGACATGCTTCACAGCGCCAGCAAAATTCCACCGCTCAAGAACCTCTCCGATTCGATGGCCAATCAGCCGGCGACCCTGGTGCTGGTGATCGGCGAGTCCACCAATCGTCAGCGCATGAGCCTGTACGGCTACCCTCGGCAAACCACCCCGGAACTGGACAAGCTCAAGGACCAACTGGCGGTTTTCGATAACGTCATAACGCCACGCCCCTATACCATCGAGGCGTTGCAGCAGGTGCTGACGTTCGCCGACGAAGAAAACCCGGACCTGTACCTGTCGACACCATCGCTGGTCAGCATGATGAAACAGGCGGGTTACAAGACTTTCTGGATCACCAACCAGCAGACCATGACCAAGCGCAACACTATGCTCACGACCTTCTCCGAGCAGGCCGACGAGCAGGTGTACCTGAACAACAACCGCAACCAGAACGCCGCCCAGTACGATGGCGACGTGATCGAGCCGTTCAACAAGGCGCTGGCCGATGCGGCACCACGCAAGCTGATCGTCGTGCATTTGCTCGGCACGCACATGAGCTACCAGTACCGTTACCCGCCGACGTTCAACAAGTTCACCGACCGCAAAGGTGTTCCGGATGGCGTGCGTGACGATCAGGTGCCGACATACAACAGCTATGACAACGCGGTGCTGTACAACGACTTCGTGGTGTCGAGCCTGATCAAGGACTACGCCAAGTCTGATCCGAACGGCTTTCTGCTGTATCTCTCCGACCATGGCGAAGACGTCTTCGACTCCGTTGGCCATAAAACCCTGGGCCGCAACGAGAGCAAGCCGACGGCGCCGATGTACACCATTCCGTTCATGGCCTGGGCCTCGCCGAAATGGCGCGAAACCCATGACTGGAGTTTTGCTGGCGACTTGAGTCGGCCGTACAGCAGCTCGCAACTGATTCACACGTGGGCTGATCTGGCCGGCCTGAGTTTCGATGAACTCGACCGCAGCAAAAGCCTGGTCAGCGACAGCTTCAAGCCTCGGCCATTGATGATCGGCAACCCTTATGAGCGTCAGCAGCGGCCGTTGATCGACTTCAGCTTGATGAAGCCCAAGAACGCGCCGGCCACTCCGACAGTCGTTCAGCAGTAATTCTTTTGTAGGAGCCAGGCTTGCCGGCGAAGGCGATCTTAAGTGCGCCTTCGCCGGCAAGCCTGGCTCCTACAAAAAGCGGTTCATTAGGACTGCGAATTAAAGCGCCTTGGTCCAGAACAGCATCCGGCCGTGCGCCGGGTCGAACATGCCTGGTGAGAAACCGAACTTGCCATAAGCCCCCTGAGCCACAGCATTGCCTTCCAATACTTCCAGGGTGATTTTGCAGCAGCCGCGCTGGCGTGCGATGTCTTCGACTTTGTGCAGCATCTTCTGACTCAGCCCCAACCCGCGAAACTTCGACACCACGGCAACATCGTGCACGTTGACCAGCGGCCGGCAGGCGAAGGTCGAAAAACCTTCAAAGCAATTAACCAGCCCTGCCGGCTCACCGCCAACGAACGCCAATACGCTGAAGGCATGGGGACGTTTGGCCAGTTCCCCCGGCAGTTGTTGCAACCTATCGGCCGGTAACGGCTGACCGCCGCCCATCGGGTCTTCGGCGTAGTGGTTCAATACCAGACCAATCGCCTCGGCATGCACCGGGTTGGTGTAGCTGGCCTGAAGCACAAGAATTTCTGCGGATTCCATTTCCACCCTCAATCACACAAGTTGCCCCAGTTCGCCTCTTGCGCACTGAAAGGTCCAGTGACCTTATCGCGAGTACCGGGGTGCCGACAACCGGATCCTGTTGTGAACATTCTCTCTCAAACGCCCCAGATCATTGCCTCGGTCCATCCCAGCTCGGCAAAATCCTCGGCCCTCAACACCGACTCTCCGGCACAGAAAAACTCGTCCAGTTGCGGCGGCGTGACCGAGGTGCCACTGAGCATCGCGTGAACCTGCCCGCGATGATGAATCTGATGCTCGAACAAATGGGACAGCATGCGCAAACGGCTGTCATGTTGCGGGGTCTCACGCGCGATGGTCACGAGCCGCCCGAGGTCTGCGTCGCGCTGTTGCTCGCAGTAGGCGATCAGTCGACGGTCCACCAGGGCTTGCTCGCGCTTGAGATCGGCGCCGTGGGCGAACGGCTCGTCTTCGTTGAAAAACACGTAGCAATCGGGATGCGGTTCGTCACCGCGCAACTCCCGCTCCAGTGCATCCACATAGAACCAGTCACAGGTCAGGATGTGATTCAGGGTTGCGCTGAGGCTGGGAAAGAAACTGACTCGCGGCGCCGCCAGCTCGGCCGGGCTTAGCTGAAGCCAGGCCTTGGCCAGTCGGTGATTGGCCCAGGCGTTCTGATAGGCCATGGTCAGCAAATGGTGAGACAAGGGCTGATTCATGTTCGCTCCTCCCGGATATCAAGCCTCGGCGAAACGTTTTAGCTGCATCTCCTGCAAGCGACTGAGGGTGCGGCGAAACGGAAATTCCAGATAGCCCTCGGTGTACAACGCTTCCATCGGCACCTGCGCTTCGAGGTACAGCGGCACCTTGCGGTCGTAGCATTCGTCCACCAGGGCGATAAACCGGCGCACGCCATCGTCATGCACCGACAACTGCGGCAACTCACGATCCCCCGCCGCCACCCGCTCAACACCGTCTTCAGTGCCGCGGGCGATACGCCCTTCGCGTTTTTGCGCGCTGAGATTGGGCACGTCACTCAACACAATAGCGCTGAAGGTATCGCACAGGGCCATGAAGTCCATGGCCGCAAACGGCTGCTCGCAGAGCTCGGTGTAACGGCACCAGAGCACGGTTTGACTGGCCTGCATGACATTGACCGAACGGTAGCCGATCTTGACCGGATCGCTGGACAGCGACTGGCCGACGGTCAAGGCGTTGAACACCTCGCTCAATGCGCCGGGCTGACCCGGTACATTCACCCAGTAACGCTGCAGACCGGCGCCAGGATGCAGGCGATGATCTTCCCCGCCATCCACCGCAATCACTTGCATGTGTTGCTTGATCGCAGCAATAGCCGGCACAAACCGATCACGGTTGAAGCCATCCGCGTACAGCTGATCCGGCGGCTGATTGGAGGTGCAGACCACCACCACGCCCTGCTCGAACATCACCTGAAACAAACGCCCGAGAATGATCGCGTCACCGATGTCGTTGACGAACAATTCATCGAAACACAGCACCCGCACTTCCTGGCTCAGCTCGCGGGCCAGCGCTTTCAACGGGTCGACGGTGCCGGTCAATTGAAAAGAGCGCTGGTGCACCCAGCCCATGAAGTGATGAAAGTGCTGACGCCGGGCCGGGACGCGCAGGTGTTGGTAGAACTGATCCATCAACCAGGTCTTGCCCCGCCCGACCGGGCCCCAGAGGTACACGCCGGTGACGGGCGTGCGGTTTTCATGCAAGGCTTCGTGGCATTTTTGCAGCGCCCACACGGCATGTTCCTGAGCTTCGTCCTGGACGAAGCCCTTCTGGTCGATGGCGTGTTGCCAGGCGCGTAACGGAGAGTCGACATTCATGCGCGGCAGTATAGGTAAAACGCAATTCATGTGGGAGCGGGCTTTTTGTGGCGAGGGGGCTTGCCCCCGTTGGGGTGCGAAGCGCCCCCGGCATTTCAAAGTTAAACCGCATGTAAAGGATTTACGGCTGCTTCGCAGCCGAACGGGGGCAAGCCCCCTCGCCACAACAAGCCATCTCACCACATAAGCTCGCCCCCACAGGTTAAGCAGCGCGACATAGCCCGGGTTACAGCGAGATGTCCAGCCGGGCAATCTTGCCTTGTTCATTGAGGCGGAACATGTAGCGCAGTTCCAGCGGGCTGCCAGGGAACGTGCCGGAGATCAGGTTGTGCACCAGCACTTTGCCGGTGCGCAGTTGAACGTCGAGCACCTCGACCCGAGGCTGATAACGTTGTGCGGTGTCTTGCATCCATTGGGCGATGGCTTGTGTGCCGACTTGATGCTGCCCCTCATCGAACACGTTGGCATCCTCAGCGAAAAAACTGGCAACCCTCGACGTGTCGCGAGCATTGGCAGCGGCAATGTAGGCGGCGATGGCGGGGGCCAGTGAAGAGGCTGGATTGGACATGTTTATGGCTCCTTGTGAGTTGATTCTGGAGCCATGCTAAAACAAGCCTGTGTCAATTCTTGTCAGGAGTGAAACGCCCTGCTTCGTCCAGTTGCATCTGCTTGCGCCAGGTGCGCAACAGGTCGCTGCGCCGCCCCGGATAGCGTTCACCCTGCTCGCTGGCGGCTGAAATCCGGTCGGTGCGAAAGGTGCGATAGGCACTGCGCAATTCACACCAGGCGACGATGATCCGCACCTCGTTGAGAAAACCCAGGGCCAGTGGCCAGATCAGCCGCTGACTGGGCACCTGATTGGCGTCCGCGTAGTCGATGTGCAGCTTGGCCTGATCGCGGATGGCTTGGCGAAACACGTTCAACGGCACGGCATTTTGCGGATAGCCATAACCCGGCGGACCCGGTAGCACCGTCGGGTTGCGCAAGGCCTCCTGGGCGGCGGGGTCGAGTACCGCAGCGATTTTTGCCAGGGCATCGGCTGCGGCTTTGCCCAACACCTCATCGCCACGCTGATCCACGTAGCGCAAGCCGAGCACGATGGCTTCGGTCTCATCGGCATTGAGCATCAAGGGCGGCAGAAACAGGCCGCTGCGCAATACGTAGCCGATCCCCGCCTCGCCAAAGATCGGCGCGCCGAGCGCGGTGAGTTCTGCGATGTCGCGGTACAGCGTGCGTTCGGAAATCTCCAGTTCGCTGGCCAATGTCGCAGCAGTCACCGGACGACTTTTGCCCCGCAGCACTTGTAACAACGTCAGTAAACGGCTGGTTCGCGACACGGTCGGCAGGCTCTTTCCTGAAAAGTCGTCGGAGCTTAGCAGGGGCTGCTGTCAGAAACTGGCAGTAGTGATAAGCCGGCCTGAAAAGCTTCGCGGGCAAGCCTCGCTCCTACAGGTTTTGTGTCGAGCCCAAATCACGCGGCAATCGCTGTACCTGTAGGAGCGAGGCTTGCCCGCGAAGGCGCCATACCAGACACCACAAATCAGAACTACCGATCGACCTTATGCCTGGCCGCGTACAAACACAGCATCTCCATGGCCAATGTCGCCGCTGCCAGTGAGGTAATGTCCGCGCTGTCGTAGGCCGGCGCCACTTCCACCACGTCCATTCCCACCAGGTTGATCCCGCGCAAGCCGCCGAGAATCTCCAGCGCCTGCACCGTGCTCAAACCGCCGCACACCGGCGTTCCGGTGCCCGGCGCGAAGGCCGGGTCGAGGCAGTCGATGTCGAAGGTCAGGTACACCGGGTGCTCACCGACCCGGGCACGAATCGCCTCGACGATCGCCTCGCACCCTTGCCGATGCACCTGCCGCGCATCCAGTACCTGAAAGCCCTGATGATCGTCATTGGTGGTGCGCAACCCGATCTGCACCGAGCGCGACGGATCCACCAACCCTTCTTTGGCCGCATGCCAGAACATCGTACCGTGATCGACGCGCTTGCCCTCCTCATCCGGCCAGGTGTCGCTGTGGGCGTCGAAGTGAATCAATGACAATGGGCCATGCTGACGGGCATGGGCCTTGAGCAGCGGATAACTGATGAAGTGATCGCCGCCAAATGTCAGCATCGCGCAACCGCCGCTCAGGATGTGCTCGGCGTGGGTTTCGATGCTTTCCGGCACCGACTGCGGTGTGCCGTAATCGAAGGCGCAATCGCCATAGTCGATCACCGCCAAGTGATCGAACGGATCGAACGTCCACGGCCAATGGCGTTCCCAGGCGATCCCGGTGGACGCCGCCCGAATGCCGCGCGGGCCGAAACGCGCGCCGGGGCGGTTGCTGGTGGCGGTGTCGAACGGCACGCCGCTGACCACCACGTCGACGCCACACAAGTCGCGGCTGTAGCGGCGGCGCATGAAACTGGTGATACCGGCGTAGGTGCTTTCGGCGGCGGTCCCGTAAAGACTGTCGCGGGTCATGGCCTGATCGTTCTGTGCAGGGACGTCCATGGTGTGTTCCTTATTGTTGGCTTATTGGCGGCTACGAAAAGTGGTCCACAAGCGGGTGCGCTGACGCATGTCCTTGAGGCTCATGCTGCGGTCGGCGTACAGCCGCTCACGCACCTCGCTCTGCGGGTAGATGTCGGGATCACTGCGCACCGCCTCATCCACCAATGGCGTCGCCGCCCGATTGGCCGTGGCGAAGAACAGCGTATTGGTCAGCGCGGCGACGGATTCGGGGCGCAACATGAACTCGATGAAGGCCCGGGCGGCTTCGGGGTGCGGCGCGTCCTTGGGAATCGCCAGGTTGTCCTGCCACACCAGCGTGCCCTCTCGCGGAATGCGGTAGGCCACCTCGAACGGCTTGTTGGCCTTGCGCGCCTGATCGGCGGCCATGCTCGCGTCACCGTTGTAGGTCAATGCCAGGCAGACGCTGCCATTGGCCAGATCGTTGATCTGCCGCCCGGTGGCGACGTACAGCACCGACGGCTGTAACTGACGCAACAGTGCATCGGCGGCTGTCAGATCAGCCTTGTCGGTGCTGTAGGGATCTTTACCCAAATAGTGCAGCGCCAGGCCAATCACCTCTTGGGGCGAATCGAGAATGGCGATGCCGCAGTCTTTGAGCTTGCTGGCGTATTCGGGTTTGAACAACAGGTCGAGGCTGTTGAGCGGTACGTTGGGCAAACGTTGTTTCACCGCTTCGACATTCATCCCAAGCCCGAGCGTGCCCCAGGTGTAAGGCACGCCATACCGATTACCAGGGTCGACCGCCGCCAGTTTTTCCAGCATGTCCGGGTCGAGGTTGGCGTAACCCTTGAGGCCATCGTGAGGAATTTCCCTCAGCGCGCCCGCCGCCAGCCCACGCGCCAGCACACTGGACGACGGCACCACCACGTCATAACCGCTGCCGCCGGTGAGCAGTTTGGTTTCCAGCACTTCCGGTGCATCGAACGTGTCGTAGCGCACGTGGATGCCGGTTTCCTTTTCGAACCGTTGCAAGGTCTCGGGCGCGACGTAATCGGCCCAACTGTAGAGATTGAGGACTTTTTCCTCTGCCTGGGCCGGCACGGCCATGGCGAGGAACAGCGCGGGTAAACACAGCTTGAAGAGCGGAGCCATGACGAACACCTGACCGGAGGAAGTGGTTGCAGGATGCGTCGTCGGTTACATTGGAAAAATACCAAGTTAATTATCCTGACTTTATTGCGGAGTAATGTTTGATGCTCGGTCAACTTCATGACCTGGACCTGCAGCTGCTGCGCCTGTTCGTCAGCGTGGTGGAATGCGGTGGTTTCAGCGCGGCTCAGGGTGAGCTGGGGTTGAGCCAGTCAAGCATCAGCCAGCAGATGGCCAGGCTCGAAACCCGGCTTGGTTATCGGCTGTGCAGTCGCGGCAAGGGCGGGTTCAAAATCACCCCCAAGGGCGAGCAACTGCTCCTGGCCATTCGCGCCTTGTTCGAGTCGATCGAAGCGTTCCGACATCAATCCAATGGCGTGGCCGGACGCTTGATCGGCGAAGTGCGCCTGGGTTTGTCCGAAGCGCTTGATCAATCGGTGCTGCAACGGGTTGCCGAGGCGATCCGGCGCTTTCGCGAACGGGACGAGTCGGTGCGTATCGAGTTGATCAGCGCCATGCCCGGCGAAATGGAGCGGCTGTTGCTGCAACAACGGCTGGACCTGGCGATCGGCTATTTCTCGCAGGCGCAAAGCGCTTTTGACTACCGCGAACTGTTCACGGAAACCCAGCACCTGTATTGCGCCCCCGGGCATCCGCTGTTCACCGATGAGGCGCCTGACGATCAAGCGCTTCAGGCCTGCGACCGGGTCGATCACCCTTACCGTTTCCTGCGCAGCGACGAACCGTTTCAGGGAAAGATGTGTTCGGCGCGTTCCGAACAGGTCGAAGGCACCCTCGCCTTCATTCTTTCCGGCAAGCACGTTGGCTACCTGCCCGATCACTTCGCCCGCAGCTGGGAAGACAAAGGGTTGCTGCGCGCCGTGCGCCAGGGCGACATGAGTTTTGAGGTGGCGTTCCATCTGGCCCGCCATCGCGCACAGGTGCCGGGGGATGCGCAAAAAGCCTTTGAAGAGGACTTGCTTGCGGCGTTTGCCTAAATAACAGGGGCTTGCCCCGTAGGAGCGAGGCTTGCCCGCGAAGAACGATGACGCGTAGTACCTGAAAAACCGCGGCGCATTCTTCGCGGGCAAGCCTCGCTCCTACAGAATTTTCATTGCGGAGCTGCCGTAGGTTGCGATCTTTTGACCTTGCTTTTGCCGTGGCCAGACCGTTCTGGCATCCTGCGCCTCCATTTTCTGACCCGGCCCGCCTTTCGGCACGCAAATCACCATGACCGCCTCTGAAAAAACCGCCTCCCCACGCAACAACGACCTCATTTACGGCCTCGACGATCGCCCCCACCTGACCGCCACGGTCTTCGCCGCCCTGCAACACGTACTGGCGAGTTTCGTCGGCATTATCACGCCGACGCTGATCATGGGCAGCGCCCTTGGCTTGCAAAGTGAAGTGCCTTATCTGATCAGCATGGCGCTGTTCGTTTCGGGGCTGGGCACGTTTGTGCAGGCGCGGCGGTTCGGCCCGGTCGGCTCCGGTTTGCTGTGCTTGCAAGGCACCAGTTTCTCTTTTATCAGCGTGATTCTCAGCGCCGGGTTCATGGTCAAGGCGCGCGGCGGTGGCACCGATGAAATCCTCTCGACGATTTTCGGCGTGTGCTTTTTCGCCGCGTTCATCGAAGTGGTGCTAAGCCAGTTCATCGGCAAGTTGCGGATGCTGATCACCCCGGTGGTGACCGGCACCATCATTACCCTCATGGGCCTGTCGCTGATCAAGGTCGCCATGACCGACATTGCCGGCGGTTTCGGTGCGACAGATCTCGGTGCGGCCAGCCATCTGGCGCTGGCGGCACTGGTGCTGGGGACCATCGTGGTGTTGAACCGGGTGGATGTGCCGTTCCTGCGCCTGGGCGCGATCGTCATCGGCCTGGCCCTCGGTTATGCCGTCGCGTGGTTCATGGGCCAGGTCGATTTCACCAGCCTGCCCGCCGTGCCGCTGATGAGTGTGCCCGTACCGTTCAAATATGGCTTCTCATTCGACTGGGTGGCGTTTGTGCCGGTGGCGGTGATTTTCCTGGTATCGCCCCTGGAGGCTGCCGGTGACCTGACCGCCAATTCGATGATTTCCCGGCAACCGGTCAAAGGCCCCATTTATATCCGCCGGATCAAATCCGGGTTGCTGGCCGACGGTCTCAATTCGGCGATGGCTGCGGTGTTCAACAGCATGCCGATGGTGACCTTTGCGCAGAACAACGGGGTGATCCAGCTCACCGGCGTGGCCAGCCGTTATGTGGCGTTTTTCATCGCGGGCCTGTTGGTGGTGCTGGGGTTGTTCCCGATGATCGGCGCGGTGCTGCAATTGATGCCGAAACCGGTGCTCGGCGGCGCCGAACTGGTGATGTTCGGCACCGTGGCAGTGGCCGGGATCAAGATTCTCGCCGAGGCCGGCCTGCATCGGCGCAACATGCTGATTGTGGCTATTTCCCTCGGTATGGGCCTGGGCGTTGCGGCGGTGCCTGAAGTGTTGCGCGAGTTGCCGAAGGCGTTGCACAACATCTTCGAATCACCGATCACCGTGGGTGCGTTGTGCGCTATCGTGCTGAATATCTTCCTGCCCGAAGAATTCATCGAGCTGGAAGAAGACGAGTTCGACCCGGAAGCCTCGGTGCTTCAGGTGATGCAGAACCCGGATGTTGCGGCCAAGGGTGAACCCGTTTCACCTGCGGCTGTCGCACAGTTAGACCGTGCGTAATGCTCAAGAGCCGAGCCACGAGCGGCTCGGCCTTTTTCTTTACGAGAACCTGTCCATGCGCAGATTGTTTGCCCTGTCTCTGTCCCTCCTGCTGCTCTCCCTGAGCGCCTGCGCCCTGTTCCCCCAACACGACCCGCTGAACATCAACGTGGTCGGTATCGAGCCGCTGCCAAGCCAGGAACTGGAAGTGCGTTTTGCGGTAAAACTGCGCGTGCAAAACCCCAATGAAACGGCGATCGCCTACAACGGCGTAGCCCTGGATCTGGAGGTGAACGGTCAATCCCTCGCCTCCGGTGTCAGCGACCAGTCGGGCTCGATCCCACGGTTTTCCGAGGCGGTTATCGTGGTGCCGGTGAGCGTTTCGGCTTTCTCGGTGCTGCGTCAGACCCTCGGGCTGGGTCAGACGCAGACACTGAACAATCTGCCTTACGTGCTTCGGGGCAAACTGGCTGGCGGCGTGTTCGGCACGATGCGTTTCCTTGATCGCGGAAAACTCCGCCTGCCGGGGCCGACTACCGACACGTGGTAATGCTCACGACTTGGCTCGCGGCTTAACTGGATCGATCACCTGGGTCACACAATGTTTGAGGCCTTCTACGTGCCAATTGGCCCACAGCCGACTTTTGCCGGTGCTGTCTTCATCCGGCTCTATCGCCAGCCAGTTTCGAGCAGCGATCAGGTAACGTCCCCGTGCACCGATGGGCAACATGGTTCCAGTGATGGCGTAGTCGATCTGTTCCTGGTGCTTGCCAATGGACTCCAGAAACTGCACCGCCAACACCGGCGGTGAAGGATGCACGACCCCGGTCGAAATCAATTGGTAGATCAATCCCGAACCATCATTGCGATGCCGGGACAACGTCGATTCGATCACGCAGGCCCCCGCCACATGAACATCACCGGACACCAGCGTGACCTTGCATGACTCGGCATGAGCGAAATCCAGCAATCGCATGATCAACCGCTTGCGTTCGTCTCGATGGGGCAGGCTTCGCCAATGGTCGCGCAAATCGTCCTCGAGTTCCTGTTGCCCCGAAATCAGGTCCAGTGCCTTTTCGGCCGCCTGCAAATCAAGGTAACCCACGGGAATACTCGACATCAGCAGCAAGTGCTTATGCCCCTTGACCTTACCCAGCCAGGCATAAATCGCATCCCAACTGACGGGCGAAATGATCCGGGTTTGCCGAGTCGGCGCAGTCGTCAAATCCGGCGCACGTTCACTGCGCAAGTCGGGAACCAGCAATGCCAATTCGCCCAGGCCGGTAAACCCCAGGTGAAAGCCGTCAGCGGTATCGGGAATCGCACAGGGATGAGTATCAGCGGACGGTTTAAGGTGAGGATGAGTCTGGATCAGTTGCTGCTGGAAAATCCTGAAATAGCGTTTGGCCGTGGCAAACAGCCCCTGGAACACCGGGCTTGAATGCAATATCTCATCGTAGGAACCCCAGCCATCGATGATGTCATGGTCATCCCACATCATCACCGTCGGCACGGCGCTGAGCAGCTTCGCGACCTCAGGCTGTTTCCAGTGCTCCAAGTAGAGTCTGGTGAAAAATTTGTCCAGATCGGCTTCGATCACCTTGCTGTAGACCGCCTTTCGACGGTCGGCGAAGGGTTTGGCAAACCATGTTTTCATCGACGACACATTGCTGCGCATATCGTCGCTATAAACCTGATCGCCCCCCATCAACAACAGGTGATAGGGCTTGCTTTGATGAGCCCCCCACATGTGTTCCCAGCGCTCGTTGTTGCGGTCCACCTTCTCCATGTCCTTGGGGTCCGAAAAGCCATTGCACGACACATAGGCCATGCGCGGCGACTGGCCCTCGGCCGGAACGACGAAGTTGGCCTGCGCGCCCTCGATCTTGATCGTGTAAGTGCGGGCAACAGCCTGGTCTTGCAGCGCCTTTAAATCGATGCGCCAGACGCGGTACTGAGGATTGAGCAACGGAATATCGGCGGTGGCCAACGGTTTGCCGGCAGTGACACCGCCGGGTACTTTTACGCTGGGTGATGACCCGCCCAAGGGTAAAACCACGAGGGCAGACACGTTATAGACATTACTGTTGATGCCACGAAACTGCAGAATCGGGCCGAGTAACAAACTCATGGACAGTCCATCCGTTGACAGGGGTGTGAACGCCTGGAGACTAGACGACAATCACACCCCCCGACGGATTATGCGTTGAACCGCACGCCCGGTTTGGCCCGCTCATCCACCGTCAACTCAAACACGTCCGGGCGCGCGTAGTGCCCGACCACGTCGTAGTCGTAACGGGCGCGGATCAGGTCGTCGGTGTCGATTTCGGCGCTGAGCAAACCCGCCTCGTCACGCAGTGGCCCGGCGAGAATGTCGCCCATGGGCCCGACAATCACGCTGCCACCGGAGATCAACGGGCGCTCCGCCGGCCAGTTGGCGACTTTCACGCCCAAGGCTTGCGGTGAGGCCTGGACCTGACAGGCGCTGACGACAAAGCAGCGTCCTTCATGGGCGATGTGGCGCATGCTGACCTGCCACATTTCCCGCTCGTCCACCGTCGGCGCGCACCAGACCTCCACTCCTTTGGCGTACATCGCGGTGCGCAGCAACGGCATCATGTTTTCCCAGCACACCACAGCGCCGATTCGCCCGACCTGGCTGTCGATCACCGGCAAGGTCGAGCCATCGCCCTTGCCCCAGATCAGTCGCTCGGTGCCGGTGGGCATCAGCTTGCGGTGCTTGGCGACCAGCCCGGCCTGCGGATCGAAATACAGCGCGGTGCAGTACAAGGTGCTGCCCGCGCGTTCGATTACGCCGATCACCAGGTTGGCCCCGGTGCGTGAGGACAATCCGGCCAAGGCTTCAGTCTCGACACCGGGCACATCGATGGCGTTGTCGAAATACCGTGCAAACGCTTCACGACCTTCTGGCAGTCGATAACCGAGTTGCGTACCGAAGCCCTCGCCTTTGGGGTAACCGCCGAGTAACGCCTCCGGCATGACCACCAGTGCGGCGCCGGATTCGATAATGGCGGTTTCCCAGGAGAGGATTTGATCGAGGGTATCGGCCTTGCCGCCGGGCAAGGCGCCAATTTGCAGGGCAGCAACGATGGACTTGGGCATCGCGGTGACTCCGTCAGTAATGAGGTGTTGCTCATTCTCCGGCGTCACAGGATCATGAATAAAGCCCGACTCACTGCTGAATGATATGAACCAGATGAATATCGCCACCATTGATCTCAACCTGCTCAAAGTCTTCGAAGCCCTGCACGAGGAATCCAGCGCCAGCCGTGCCGCGTTGCGTCTGGGCGTGACGCAATCGGCCGTCAGCGCAGCACTGCGTCGATTGCGAGAGGTGTATGGCGATCAGTTGTTCGTGCGCACGGGTCGAGGCCTTGCGCCGACGCTCAAGGCCAACCAGTTAAAACCGGTGGTCAGCGATGCACTGAACAAATGCCGCCAGAGTTTGGCGATGGTCGATCCGGCGGCGAATCATTACGACGGACGTTCGGTGACGGTGGGTTTGTCAGATGATTTCGAAATCGCCTACGGCCGGCGATTGATTGAAGAGATCGCTCGCTGCGCGCCGAAACTGCGGCTGATCTTTCGCCAGACCCATAGCCAGATCGTCGCTCGGGCCTTGATGGAACGCAGCATCGATCTGGCAATCACGGCAGGCGGATTTGCCGAGCGCTTGCTCAGTCGTCAGGTGCTGGGTGAAGGCGATTATCTGTGCCTGGTGGATCCCCTCAGTCTGGCCGAGGGGCAGCAGACTCTCAGCCTTGAGGCGTTCGTCGCCCGCGAGCACATTCTGGTGTCATCGGGCGGTTTTATCGGGATTACCGATGAAGGCCTGGCGGCGTTGGGGCTGAGTCGGCGGGTATGCGCCTCGACCACGCACTTTGCTGCGTTGCCGTATCTGCTCAAGGGCAGCCAGGCGGTGGCAACCATCCCCGCCCATGCGGCTCGAAGTATCGCCGCGCTTGGCGGACTGGCGCTGCTGCCCTGCCCTTTGACGCTACCGCGCTATCCGATCGAGCTGGGCTGGCGAACCAGTACGCAGCTCGATCCGGTGGTGCTGAAAGTGCGCGAGGCGATTATCGCGACCTTTTCCCAAACGTAAGGGAATGGTGTCTGGACGTTTATTTAGCGGCCATCAGACGATTGACTTCACTGCGCACCATGTTCGCGAATTCCGGCGGCGACATGCCGTCGAGTTCGGCGCGGACCCACTCGGCCCATTTACCTTTGCGCTTGGCCCGCTCACCGAACAACCGTGCGGCTTCGCCCTTGGATTTACCCAGGTTGTTTTGCCAGAGTTCGAACAGACGGGATTTTTCATCTTCAAGCGCCGCGCGCTCGGCAAGGGGTTTGTCGGCCAGATTGAAGCTCATGGGGATTACCTGCTGCGTAAAATAGGCGACATCTTACACTGTAGGAGGAAATGTCCTGCCCTGGATTTTTCTTCAGGGTGGAGTCGCCACGCAAAATTGCTGCAACTTTTGCTACGGCGCCAGACTCCATTGTTCACTGTCCATTCACCTGCAAGGAGTACTCTAATGGCCCGAAAAATCATCGATCAAATCGCCGAGGATCAAATCAAGGATCAGGTCTTCAGCGAACTTCAGGCCCTGATCGAAGAGTCGGAAAAACTGCTGAAAAGCAGTGCTTCACTGGTCGGTGAGGAGGCGGACACCCTTCGTGGGCAAATCGCCCAGAAGCTCCAGCAGGCCCGGAGTTCAGTTTCCAGCGTTCGTGACCGGACCAAACCCGCAGTCGACGCCACCGAAATCTACATCGGCGGTCACCCATGGCAAACCGTGGCTATCTCCGCCGGATTCGGTTTGGTGGTCGGATTGTTGTTAGGCCGGCGTTAATTGGGAAACACTGAACCTGTAGGAGCCAGGCTTGC
>NZ_AKJB01000043.1:0-55921 GCF_000282555.1 Pseudomonas sp. GM102
CCGCGAAGAACGATGACGCGTAATACCTGAAAAACCGCGGTGCATTCTTCGCGGGCAAGCCACGCTCCCACAGGATTCTCGTCGCTCAAAATTGCTCGCCACAGTTCTGCACTTGGCCAGGCTCTGCTTTTTTTACTTCGTTCAGGCTTGCGCACTATATTGGTGCAATAGAGTGCACAGTACTCACAACACAACCCATTTTGGTTCGAAAGTACCCGCAAAAGCTGGCAGAACGCCACGCAAATGAGCGTCAAACGCCTGTTTCAGGCTCTAAACGCTTCTTTTCGGAGCCTTGGTTTGGTTTTTGCATTTTCCTCGTATCGGCGCGTTATTCATGCGCATGCCCTGCTCCAAAAGAGGTCCTGATGACCATTAGCGACGCACTACACCGCTTGCTACTCGACAACCTGACCACCGCAACCATTCTGCTCGACGCCGAACTGCGCCTTGAGTACATGAACCCGGCGGCGGAGATGCTGCTGGCCATCAGCGGCCAGCGTAGCCATGGGCAGTTCATCAGTGAGTTGTTCACCGAATCCACCGAAGCGCTGAACTCCCTGCGCCAGGCAGTCGAGCAGGCGCACCCGTTCACCAAGCGCGAAGCGATGCTCACCGCCCTCACCGGCCAGACCCTGACCGTCGACTACGCCGTGACACCGATCCTGAGCAATGGCAATACGTTGCTGTTGCTGGAGGTTCACCCGCGTGACCGCTTGTTGCGGATCACCAAGGAAGAAGCGCAGCTGTCGAAGCAGGAGACCAGCAAGATGCTGGTACGCGGTCTCGCCCACGAAATCAAAAACCCTCTCGGCGGGATTCGCGGCGCGGCTCAGTTGCTCGCCCGTGAATTGCCGGAAGAAAGCCTGCGCGACTACACCAACGTCATCATTGAAGAAGCCGATCGCCTGCGCAATCTGGTGGATCGCATGCTCGGCTCCAACAAATTGCCGTCACTGGCCATGTGCAACGTCCATGAAGTGCTGGAGCGCGTGGGCCAGTTGGTAGAGGCCGAAAGTCAGGGTTGCATCACTTTGGTGCGCGACTACGACCCAAGCATTCCAGATGTGTTGATTGATCGCGAACAGATGATTCAGGCCGTCCTGAACATCGTGCGCAACGCGATGCAGGCCATCAGCAGCCAGAACGAGCTGCGCCTTGGCCGCATCAGCTTGCGTACTCGCGCCATGCGCCAGTTCACCATCGGCCACGTGCGCCATCGCCTGGTGACCAAGATCGAAATCATCGACAACGGCCCGGGGATCCCCGCCGAGCTGCAGGAAACCATTTTCTTCCCCATGGTCAGCGGCCGCCCGGACGGTACCGGGCTGGGCTTGGCCATTACCCAGAACATCATCAGCCAGCACCAGGGCCTGATCGAATGTGACAGCCATCCAGGCCACACCACGTTCTCGATCTTTCTGCCACTGGAACAAGGAGCCACATCGACATGAGCCGTAGTGAAACCGTGTGGATCGTCGATGACGACCGTTCTATCCGTTGGGTCCTGGAAAAAGCCTTGCAGCAGGAAGGCATGACCACGCAAAGCTTCGACAGCGCCGATGGCGTGATGAGCCGCCTGGCGCGCCAGCAGCCGGACGTGATCATCTCCGACATCCGCATGCCGGGTGCCAGCGGTCTGGACCTTCTGGCGCGGATTCGCGAACAACACCCACGGCTACCAGTGATCATCATGACCGCGCACTCCGATCTGGACAGCGCTGTCGCGTCCTATCAGGGCGGCGCATTTGAATACCTGCCGAAACCGTTCGACGTTGACGAAGCGGTGTCGCTGGTCAAACGCGCGAACCAGCACGCCCAGGAACAGCAAGGCCTGGAAGTCCCGGTCGCCTTGACCCGCACCCCGGAAATCATCGGTGAAGCGCCGGCGATGCAGGAAGTGTTTCGCGCCATCGGGCGCTTGAGCCACTCCAACATCACCGTGTTGATCAATGGCGAATCCGGTACCGGCAAAGAGTTGGTGGCCCACGCGCTGCACCGTCACAGTCCGCGTGCGGCTTCGCCGTTCATTGCGCTGAACATGGCGGCGATCCCGAAAGACCTGATGGAATCCGAGCTATTCGGCCATGAGAAAGGCGCGTTCACCGGCGCGGCCAACCTGCGTCGCGGGCGTTTTGAGCAGGCTGATGGCGGCACGCTGTTCCTCGATGAAATCGGCGATATGCCGGCAGACACTCAGACGCGCTTGCTGCGGGTGTTGGCGGACGGCGAGTTCTACCGCGTCGGCGGCCATGTGCCGGTGAAGGTCGATGTGCGAATCATCGCCGCGACTCACCAGAATCTGGAAACCCTGGTGCATGCCGGAAAATTCCGTGAGGACTTGTTCCACCGCCTCAACGTGATCCGCATCCACATTCCACGGCTGTCGGACCGTCGCGAAGACATCCCGACCCTGGCCAAGCACTTCCTCAGCCGCGCCGCGCAAGAACTGGCGGTGGAACCGAAGCTGCTGAAAAGCGAAACCGAGGAATACCTGAAGAACCTGCCGTGGCCAGGCAACGTGCGTCAGCTGGAGAATACCTGCCGCTGGATCACGGTGATGGCTTCAGGTCGCGAAGTGCACATCAGCGATCTGCCGCCGGAGCTGCTGAGCTTGCCGCAGGACTCGGCGCCAGTGACCAACTGGGAGCAAGCGTTGCGTCAGTGGGCTGATCAGGCGCTGGCTCGCGGCCAGTCGAGTCTTCTGGACAGTGCCGTGCCAGCCTTCGAGCGGATCATGATCGAAACCGCCCTCAAACACACCGCCGGCCGCCGCCGCGACGCTGCCGTTTTGCTGGGTTGGGGCCGCAATACCTTGACGCGCAAGATCAAGGAATTGGGGATGAAGGTTGATGGTGGGGATGATGATGAGGGGGATGAGGGCTAGTCAGGCTTTCGTCGTTCTCTGGATCCATTCGCGGGCAAGCCTCGCTCCTACAGATCCGGTGTGAACCCCGAATGGTGGTTAATGCCGAACCTGTAGGAGCGAGGCTTGCCCGCGAAGCTTTTGAGGCCACCGTGCACCGACTGAATGCACCATGAACCGCAATCGCGCACGACAACCGATCTGAAACCCCGCCTTCACTTGCAAGAAAAACCCGATCGCAGAAACACAAAAGCCCCGAATTACGGGGCTTTCAGCGCTGCTCGACGGCTTTCTGTTGCAACTTGTTAAAAACTGGCACGCCCCCTGCATTAGTCCAATCAGTGATTCGATTCACTACCCAGTTTCGGGGACCTTGGTACAGGCAGGCCGGGGATTCCCCTCTTTACACCGGGCTCATACCGCAATTGCGACGAGCCCATCCCGTTTTGGGGTCCTTGGTACAGGCAGGCCGGGGATTCCCTCTTTACACCGGGCTCACGCCGCAATGCGCGAGCCCTCCCGTTTTGGGGACCTTGGTACAGGCAGGCCGGGGATTCCCTCTTTTATTGCTCTCGGAGATGGATCTCCAGCCGCCAGCGATCATCGACCTCGCTACCGGCCCACTCGCCCTGCAGCGGCCGGGCCGCCACCACCGTCAGCAACAAGCCCCCATCACTCAACCGCGTTCGCCAGTTCACATCCTTGCCGTTGAGCTTGAGCTGACCTTTCTGTGCACGGCCTTGCGCCTCGAACAACAGCGCCACGCTGCCGTCGACCAGCTCGCCGTGGGTTTTGGGTTCGTTGTTGAACCACACCACCAGCCCATCGTTCGTCACCTCGACCTGCTGCAAAACGCTGGGGTCGGGCGCGGTCAGGCGACCGATCATCAGGCCCACCATCATCCCGACAATCGCCAGCGAAGCCATCACCCGAGGGAATAGTTTCGAACGAGGGTCCTTTGGCGGCGTAGAATGCCCGTCATCTTTACCTTCGGAGCCGTGCATGTTTCACGTCATCCTTTTCCAACCAGAAATTCCGCCGAATACCGGCAACGTTATCAGGCTGTGCGCCAACAGTGGCTGCCACCTGCATTTGATCGAACCGCTGGGCTTCGAGATGGACGACAAGCGTCTGCGCCGGGCCGGCCTCGATTACCATGAGTATGCCACCCTGCAACGCCACGCAGACCTCCCCAGCTGCCTGGAAAGCCTCGGTCATCCACGGCTGTTTGCCTTTACCACCAAGGGCTCGCGGCCATTTCACGACGCCAGCTTCGCCGAGGGCGATGCCTTCCTGTTCGGCCCGGAAAGCCGTGGCTTGCCGGCCGAAGTGCTCGACGCGCTGCCCAGCGAACAACGCCTGCGTTTGCCGATGCGCGAAGGTTGTCGCAGCCTGAACCTGTCCAACACCGTGGCCGTCGCCGTTTACGAAGGCTGGCGTCAGCTCGGGTTCAAGTAACCCCGCGACTGATCGTTCCCACGCTCTGCGTGGGAATGCCTCAAGGGACGCTCCGCGTTCCAGCAGCACCACAGGCGTCGAGCCTGGCACCAGTGTGACGCGGAGCGTCACGGGCTGCATTCCCACGCAGAGCGTGGGAACGATCATCTCCCGCCCAAGAAAAAAGCGCCTGTTACGGCGCTTTTTTCATTACTGCATCGAACGCTTATTGAACTGTCGGGGTTTCGCCAGCCGCCTGCATGCGTTGCAGTTCTTGTGCGTACAGCGCGTCGAAGTTCACCGGGGCCAGCATCAGGGCCGGGAACGAACCGCGGGTCACCAGGCTGTCCAGGGTTTCGCGAGCGTACGGGAACAGGATGTTCGGGCAGAACGCACCGAGGGTGTGGCTCATCGAAGCATCGTCCAGGTTCTTGATCAGGAAGATCCCGGCCTGTTGCACTTCAGCGATGAACGCCACTTCCTCACCGTTTTTCACGGTGACCGACAGAGTCAGCACGACTTCGTGGAAGTCGCCTTCCAGAGCCTTCTGACGGGTGTTCAGATCCAGACCGACACTCGGCTCCCACTGCTGGCGAAAGATCGCCGGGCTTTTCGGGGCTTCGAAGGACAAGTCGCGTACGTAGATGCGCTGCAAGGAGAATTGCGGTGCGGTTTCTTCTTCGCTAGCTGCAGTGTTCTGTTGGTCAGTCATCTCAGATCCTTTCTGATCTCGGGTCTTGTAGGGTTGGCTATTTCAAGTAAGGCAGTCAGGCCTTGAGCAGGGCGTCGAGCTTGCCGGCGCGCTCCAGGGCAAACAAATCATCACAGCCGCCAACGTGGGTGTTGCCGATCCAGATCTGTGGCACGGACGTTCGTCCGGCTTTCTGAGCCATCGCGGCACGCACCTGCGGCTTGCCATCGACCTTGATCTCTTCGAAGGCTACGCCTTTGTTCTCGAGCAGGTACTTGGCTCGCGAGCAATAAGGGCAGTAATCGCTGGAATAGACGACGACGTTGTTCATATCACTTCACCAGCGGCAGATTGTCGGCTTTCCAGCTGGAAATACCACCGGACAGCTTGGCGGCGGTGAAGCCGGCTTTCATCAGTTCGCGGGCATGAGTGCCGGCAGTCTGGCCCATGGCGTCGACCAGAATGATGGTCTTGGCCTTGTGCTTTTCCAGTTCGCCGACGCGAGCGGTCAGTTTGTCGTGAGGAATGTTCAACGCGCCAACAATGTGACCAGCGGTGAAATCCTTGGTCGAACGAATGTCGATCACAACGCCCGCGTCCTTGTTTACCAGCCCGGTCAGTTCACCGGTGCTCAGGCTGCGGCCGCCGCCTTGCATCTGATAAGCGATCAGCAACGCCAGCAGTACGACGAAGATACCGACGAGCAAATAGTGGTTAGTGGCAAATTCAATCAGGTGAGCAACCATCGAAGGAGGTTCCAGGGCGTTAAAATGTCGGCCAGTATACACAGCCCCTATGGTGGGCCAAACCCCGTCCGGCGGTGACGGCGTCGGAACTTCGCTTTAAACTCCTACTCCCTTTTCCATCGCCCTCTTTTAATTCAGCCACGAGTGGAATCCATGACTACCACGCCTAAACCTTTGGTCCTGATTATTCTCGACGGCTTCGGTCACAGTGAGAGCCCTGAATCCAACGCCATCTATGCGGCGAAGAAGCCCGTACTGGACCGCCTGTGGGCTACCGTACCGAACGGCCTGATCTCGGGCAGCGGCATGGACGTCGGCTTGCCGGACGGCCAGATGGGCAACTCCGAAGTCGGCCACATGAACCTTGGCGCCGGCCGCGTTGTGTACCAGGACTTCACGCGCGTGACCAAAGCGATCCGCGACGGCGAGTTCTTCGAGAACCCGACCATCTGCGCCGCGGTGGATAAAGCCGTTGCTGCCGGCAAAGCCGTGCACTTCATGGGTCTGCTGTCCGATGGCGGCGTTCACAGCCACCAGGATCACCTGGTCGCCATGGCTGAACTGGCCTACAAGCGCGGCGCCGAAAAAATCTACCTGCACGCGTTCCTTGATGGCCGTGATACGCCACCGAAAAGCGCCCAGTCGTCGATCGAGCTGCTGGACGCGACCTTCGAAGCCCTCGGCAAAGGCCGGATCGCCAGCATCATCGGTCGCTACTACGCCATGGACCGCGACAACCGTTGGGATCGCGTGTCCCAGGCCTACAACCTGATTGTCGATGGCGCCAGCGAATTCAACGCCGCCACCGCACAGGAAGGCCTGCAAGCCGCTTACGAGCGTGGCGAAAGCGACGAATTCGTCAAAGCCACCAGCATCGGTGAGCCGGTCAAAGTTGAAGACGGCGACGCCGTGATCTTCATGAACTTTCGCGCAGACCGTGCCCGCGAGTTGACCCGCGTGTTCGTCGAAGACGATTTCAAGGAATTCGAGCGCGCTCGCCAGCCTGCACTTGCCGGTTTCGTCATGCTGACCCAATACGCCGCCAGCATCCCCGCACCATCGGCCTTCGCCGCGAGCAGCCTGGACAACGTGCTGGGCGATTACCTGGCGAAAAACGGCAAGACGCAGCTGCGCATCGCCGAAACCGAGAAGTACGCCCACGTGACTTTCTTCTTCTCTGGCGGTCGCGAAGAGCCGTTCCCGGGCGAAGAACGCATCCTGATCCCGTCGCCGAAAGTCGCCACCTATGACTTGCAGCCCGAGATGAGCGCCCCGGAAGTCACCGACCGCATCGTCGACGCCATCGAAAACCAGCGTTACGACGTGATCGTAGTCAACTACGCCAACGGCGACATGGTCGGCCATAGCGGTGTATTCGACGCGGCAGTCAAAGCGGTCGAGTGCCTGGACCTGTGCGTCGGCCGTATCGTCGATGCGCTGGAAAAAGTCGGCGGCGAAGCCCTGATTACCGCCGACCATGGCAACGTCGAGCAAATGTCCGACGAAACCACTGGCCAGGCGCACACCGCGCATACCACCGAGCCGGTACCGTTCATCTATGTCGGCAAGCGGGACTTCAAGGTCCGCGACGGCGGCGTGCTGGCGGATGTGGCACCAACCATGCTGATGTTGATGGGGCTTGAGAAGCCGGCGGAGATGACTGGCACTTCGATTCTGGTCTGATCAGATCCATCTGACGACGCCATACCTGTGGGAGCCTGTGTGGCGAGGGGGCTTGCCCCCGTTCGGCTGCGTAGCAGTCGTAAAACCATTGCATGCGGTGTATCTGATGCACCGCGATTGCAGATTTGGGGGCCGCTTCGCGACCCAACGGGGGCAAGCCCCCTCGCCACACAAGCCCCCTCCCACATTGGTTTTCGGTGTTTTTCTGTCCAGTTATCACACAACCCCAATTGGGCATTTTTTTTGCTGCGCTTGGCGGGCATACTAGGCCGTCCCTTTCCCTGGTGTCGCCCGCCTCTATGCTTCGCGTCCTGATAGCCCTTGCCCTGACTTGCCTGCTTCAACCGGCCTTTGCCGACGAGCGCACGCAAACCCAACAACAGTTGGACGCCACGCGTCAGGACATTGCCGAGCTGAAAAAACTGCTGGGTAAACTCCAGGAAGAAAAATCCGGGGTGCAGAAAGACCTCAAGGGCACCGAAACCGAGATGGGCAAGCTCGAGAAGCAGGTCGAAGCCCTGCAAAAAGAGCTGAAGAAAAGCGAATCCGAGCTGCAGCGACTCGATGTTGAGAAAAAAAAACTCCAGAGCGCGCGCATTGAACAGCAACGACTGATCGCGATCCAGGCCCGAGCGGCCTATCAGAATGGTCGTCAGGAGTACCTGAAGCTGCTGCTGAACCAGCAGAACCCGGAAAAATTCGCCCGCACCCTCACCTATTACGACTACCTGAGCCAGGCCCGCCTGGAGCAGCTGAAGAATTTCAACGAAACCCTGCGCCAACTGGCCAATGTCGAAAAAGACATCGGCCTGCAGCAGGCGCAATTGCTGGTGCAGAAAAGCAGCCTCGACAGCCAGCGTGATGAACTCGACAAAGTCCGCCAAGAGCGTCAGCAAGTCCTGGCCAAGCTCAATGACGACGTAAAGGCTCGCGATCAGAAACTGGCGGCACGCGAGCAGGATCAGGCGGACCTGTCTAAAGTCCTTAAAACCATCGAAGAAACCCTGGCCCGTCAGGCCCGAGAGGCAGAAGAGGCGCGGCAAAAAGCGCTGATCGCCCAGCAGGAAGCCGAAAAAAAGCGTTTACGTGAGGCTCAGGCTGAAGCAGATGCCAGCGATGCCCCACGCAAAACCGTTAAATCGACACCCGGCGCATTGGTTTCAAGTTCAGGCGAAACCTTTGGCGGCCCCTTTGCCTCCTCCCGCGGCAAACTTCCATGGCCGGTTGATGGTCGACTGCTGGCGCGCTTCGGTGAAAGCCGTGGCGACGATGCCCGCACCAAATGGGACGGCGTGATGATCAGCGCTTCCGCCGGCAGCCAGGTGCATGCCGTTCACGGCGGCCGCGTGGTGTTTGCCGATTGGTTACGAGGCGCCGGGTTGCTGGTGATCCTCGACCACGGCAACGGTTTTTTGAGTCTTTACGGTCACAACCAGACGCTGCTCAAGTCTGCCGGTGACGTGGTAAAAGCCGGTGAGTCCATCTCCACTGTCGGTAGCAGTGGCGGGCAGGACACACCAGCGCTGTATTTCGCTATTCGTCAGCAGGGTCACCCGAGTGATCCAGCGCAATGGTGTCGTGCGCAAGGATAAGTACGCCATCTACTTCAGGAGTTCGTTCGACATGCTGTATTTGTCCCGCCTTACCTCGCTGGCCCTGACGATTGCCCTGGTGATCGGCGCGCCGTTGGCGTTTGCTGCCCAACCGGCCCCGGCGGTCGCGCCTGCCGGCACCGCTGCGACCACCAAGGCGCCATTGCCGCTGGACGAGTTGCGCACCTTTGCCGAAGTCATGGACCGGATCAAGGCAGCCTATGTCGAACCGGTGGACGACAAGACCCTGCTGGAAAACGCCATCAAGGGCATGCTCAGCAACCTCGACCCGCACTCCGCGTACCTGGGCCCTGAAGACTTCGCTGAATTGCAGGAAAGCACCAGCGGCGAATTCGGCGGCCTTGGCATCGAAGTCGGCGCCGAAGACGGTTTCATCAAAGTGGTTTCGCCCATCGATGACACCCCAGCCTCCAAGGCTGGCATTCAGGCCGGCGACTTCATCGTCAAGATCAACGGCCAGCCGACTCGCGGCCAGAGCATGACCGAAGCCGTGGACAAGATGCGCGGCAAGATCGGCCAGAAGATCACCCTGACCCTGGTACGCGATGGCGGCGCGCCGTTCGACGTGACCCTGGTCCGCGCCATCATTCAAGTGAAGAGCGTGAAGAGCCAGCTACTGGAGTCCGGCTACGGCTACATCCGCATCACCCAGTTCCAGGTCAAGACCGGCGAAGAGGTCTCCAAGGCCCTGGCCAAGCTGCGCAAGGACAACGGCAAGAAGCTCAGCGGTATCGTCCTCGACTTGCGTAACAACCCGGGCGGCGTACTGCAATCGGCGGTGGAAGTGGTCGACCACTTCATCACCAAGGGCCTGATCGTCTACACCAAGGGCCGCATCGCCAACTCCGAACTGCGCTTCTCCGCCACCGGCAAGGACGAAAGCGAAGCCGTGCCAATGGTCGTGCTGATCAACGGTGGCAGCGCCTCGGCCTCGGAAATTGTCGCCGGCGCCCTGCAGGATCAGAAACGCGCCGTGGTCATGGGCACCACCAGTTTCGGCAAAGGCTCGGTCCAGACCGTGTTGCCGCTGAACAATGAACGCGCACTGAAAATCACCACGGCGCTGTACTACACGCCGAACGGCCGCTCGATTCAGGCGCAGGGCATCGTCCCGGACATCGAAGTGCGCAAGGCCAAGATCACCAACGAGCAGGACGGCGAGTACTTCAAGGAAGCCGATCTGCAAGGTCACTTGGGCAATGGCAACGGCGGCGCCGACAAACCGACCGGTTCCGGCGGCAAAGCCAAGGCCATGCCGCAGGATGACGATTACCAGTTGGCCCAGGCCCTGAGCCTGCTCAAAGGGCTGAGCATCACCTCCGGACGCTGAGATGCGCCGGCGGTTGTTCCTCGGTCTGCTGTGCTGTCTGGCAGGTGTCGCTCACGCGGCGCCAGCCACAACAGCGGCCACACCCCACAAGGTTTATCTGAGCCTGATCATCGATGACCTGGGGCAGAACCTGCCCCGGGATCGTCGCGTGCTGGCCCTGCCCGGCCCCGTCACCACCGCAATCATGCCCGATACTCCCCACGCCACCGAGTTTGCCCGCGAAGCCCATCGTGCCGGCAAGACCGTCATCCTGCACATGCCCATGGACCCGGCCACTGGCCCGTTCGCCTGGCATCCCGAATTGCCCCTCGAAGAACTCGAGAAACGCCTGGACGCGGCGTTCAAGGCGGTGCCGTATGCCGCCGGCATCAACAACCACATGGGCAGCCGCATGACCGCTCGGCAACCGGCCATGGCTTGGTTGATGGCGGAGTTGCAGCGTCGGCACAAGTTCTTCGTCGACAGCCGCACCAGTGCGCAAACCGTGGCGGCCGCCGAGGCGCAGAAGATTGGTCTGGCGAGCATTTCGCGGGATGTGTTCCTGGATGACGAGCCCACTGAAGCGGCGATTTTTACTCAGCTACAGACGGCAATCAGCTTGGCGCGCAAGCAGGGTTCTGCAGTGATGATCGGGCATCCGTATCCGCAGACATTGGCGGTGCTTGAACGTGAATTGCCCAAGCTCAAGGCTCAGGGCATTGACTGGATCGACATCAAATTGATGATCAGCGTGCGGGGCAATCGCGCGACAACTGCGCATGGCAAGGATGGGGTTTACCGCTAACCTGCCGCACCACAAAACCACTGTGGGAGCCTGCTCGCGATCGCGATATATCAGACAACAATGATGTCGACTGACACTCCCTCATCG
Organism: Pseudomonas sp. GM102; assembly: GCF_000282555.1. NCBI lineage: Bacteria > Pseudomonadati > Pseudomonadota > Gammaproteobacteria > Pseudomonadales > Pseudomonadaceae > Pseudomonas > Pseudomonas sp. GM102. The sequence goes on from NZ_AKJB01000043.1 coordinate 11,235, forward strand.
CGAGCAGGCTCGCTCCCACATTGGTATATGCATGGCGAAAGATTGGGCATTGAGCGCTACAAATACCGCGACATGATCTCGTCCACCACGCCTTCCTTGCGCAGTTGATCCAACGCGGCTTGCAGCTTGGCGACGGTTTCGTCCGGCACGTCTTTGTTCAGTGCCAGGTACAGTTCGGCACTGTTGAAGCGCAGCACGGTCTTGAGACCGGTCACGCCATCCTGTCGGGCGAGGTAACGCCCGGCCGGATCACCGGTGGCCCACAGGTCGATCAGGCCGTTGACCAGTTTTTTTGCGTTGTCCTGATCGCGCAGCACAACGATCGGCTTCAGTCCTTGCTTGGCCAGGGTCTCGGCAATCGCATCGCCCTTGTAAGCGCCAATCTTGTATTTGCGCGCCTGCTCCAGCGACTCGAGGGTGATCTTGCTATCGGCCTTGGCCAGCAGAATCCAGTCGTCCGGACCAATAGGGCCGACCCACTTGAAGAGTTTCTCGCGGTCCGGCAACCGCGCCATCACGAACACGCCATAGCCGGGTTTTTCCAGGGCGAGTTTGTAGATTCGCTCCCAAGGGAAACGCAGTGTCAGGCTGTAGGTAATGTCGGCGCGCTTGAACATCTCACGGACAATGTCCACGGCAATGCCGTTGATGTTCTCGTCCTGAGCGAAGTTTTTGCCATTCTTCGCCATGTTGTACGGCGGGAAGTTTTCCGTCAGCAACACCAGACCGGTGCCGGGATTTTCTTCGGCGTGAACTCCGTTGATGAACAACAGAGCAGCGCTGGCGAGGACAAGAAGAAGACGTTTAAGCATGTCGGACTACCGGAATCCATGGCGTGCCCAAGAGTGCCTTGAGCCCGCCATACTGTCCACTGGCCTGTACTGTTTAACGCATCACGATGCCGCGATGCGCCATGTAGGCCTTGGCTTCCTGCACGGTGTATTCGCCGAAGTGGAAAATACTCGCCGCAAGCACCGCGCTGGCGTGGCCTTCGAGGATACCGTCGGCCAGGTGCTGCAGGTTGCCGACACCGCCGGACGCGATCACCGGAATCCCCAGTGCATCGCTGATGGCGCGGGTGACGCCCAGGTCGAAGCCGTTTTTCATGCCGTCCTGGTCCATGCTGGTCAGCAGGATTTCACCAGCACCGAGGCCTTCCATCTTCTTCGCCCACTCAACGGCGTCGAGACCGGTTGGCTTGCGACCACCGTGAGTGAAGATTTCCCAGCGCGGAGTTTCGCCCGGACCGGAAACTTTCTTCGCGTCGATGGCAACGACAATGCATTGCGAGCCGAAATGCTGAGCCGCTTCGCCGACGAATTCCGGGTTGAACACCGCAGCGGTGTTGATCGAAACCTTATCCGCGCCGGCATTGAGCAAGTTGCGAATGTCCTGCACGGTACGCACACCGCCACCCACGGTCAGGGGGATGAACACCTGGCTGGCCATGCGTTCGACGGTATGCAGCGTGGTGTCGCGACCGTCGACGCTGGCGGTGATGTCGAGAAAGGTAATCTCGTCGGCACCTTGCTCGTCGTAGCGACGGGCGATTTCCACCGGGTCGCCGGCGTCGCGAATGTTCTCGAACTTGACGCCCTTGACCACCCGGCCGTTATCCACGTCCAGGCAAGGGATGATGCGTTTGGCCAGCGCCATGGTCAGTCCTCAGCCTTTATACGAATCGCAGAAAGCTTGCGCTTCAGCGACATCGAGGGTGCCTTCGTAGATCGCCCGGCCGGTGATGGCGCCGATGATGCCTGGCGCCTTGGCGTCGAGCAGCGACTTGATGTCACCCAGATTGTGGATACCGCCGGAAGCGATCACCGGAATCTTCGTCGCAGCGGCCAGGGCGGCGGTGTACGAAACGTTGCAGCCCTGCATCATGCCGTCTTTGGCGATGTCGGTATAAACGATCGCGGATACGCCGTCGGCTTCGAATTGCTTGGCCAGGTCAATCACCTGAATGGTGCTGATTTCAGCCCAACCGTCAGTGGCGACAAAACCGTCTTTGGCATCCAGGCCGACGATCACTTTGCCCGGGAACGCGCGGCAGGCTTCAGCAACGAAAGCCGGATCTTTCACGGCTTTGGTGCCGATGATCACGTAGCTCACGCCCGCTTTCACGTAGTGTTCGATGGTTTCCAGGGAGCGGATACCGCCGCCGATCTGGATCGGCAGGTTCGGGTAGCGCTTGGCGATGGCGGTGACCACCTCGCCGTTGACCGGCTGGCCTTCGAAGGCACCGTTCAGGTCGACCAGATGCAGACGACGGCAACCGCCCTCCACCCACTTGGCAGCCATGCTCACCGGGTCATCGGAGAACACCGTGGAATCTTCCATGCGGCCCTGGCGCAGACGAACACAGGCACCGTCTTTAAGATCGATAGCGGGAATAATTAGCATGCTTTTCCTTCGTCAAAGAGCGGCAAGCTGCAAGCTACAAGCTGCAAGCGAGCGGTGTACCAATTCTTGCAGCTTGAAGCTTGCGGCTTGAAGCTGCCCCTATTCTTTCTCGAGCGCCCACAGGTCGCTTTCGATGCTTTCGAACCTCTCTTTGAGGTGCGTCTGCACATCGAAAATCGCCCTGTTGTAATAGTGCGGAGCAATTTCGCGGGTAAACAGCTCAAGGATTTCAGCCGCTTCGAACGAACCCAGGTCCAGCTCGAAGCGGTCTTCCATGAAGCGTTTGATCTTGTGATTGGCCTCGTTCTCCTGTTCGGGAGTGAGGGTCAGGATCGGCGGCTTCTTCTTGGCAGCCATTTACCAGCGACCATCCCACGCCGCGAAGTTCTGCAGCAATTGCAGGCCATGGGTATGGCTCTTCTCCGGGTGGAACTGCACAGCGAAACGCGAGCCATCGGCCAGCGCCGCAGCGAAATCGACCCCGTAGTGACCGCTACCGACCACCTGCCGCGCATTGCCGGCAGCGATGTAGTAGCTGTGCACGAAGTAGAAACGCGCCAGGTCCGGAATGTTGTGCCACAGCGGATGCTCTACCGTCTGCTTCACTTCGTTCCAGCCCATGTGCGGCACTTTCAAGTGTTCGCCGTCTTCGTGCAGGTCTTTGCCGAAGAACTTCACCGCGCCCGGAAACAGACCGATGCAGTCGACGCCGTCGTTCTCTTCACTGCTGTCGAGCAAGGCTTGCATGCCCACGCAGATGCCGAGGAACGGACGGTCCTGGCTGACTTCGCGCACCAGCGAATCGAAGCCCAGGCGACGGATCTCCGCCATGCAATCGCGAATCGCACCAACGCCGGGAAAAACCACCCGGTCGGCTTCGCGAATCACATCGGCATCGCTGGTGATCAGCACCTTGCCGGCACCGACATGCTCGAGGGCCTTGGCCACCGAGTGCAGGTTGCCCATGCCGTAATCGATAACCGCGACCGTCTGCATTACAGAACGCCTTTGGTCGAAGGCATTTGCCCGGCCATGCGGTCATCCAGCTCCACAGCCATGCGCAGGGCGCGGCCGAAAGCCTTGAACACGGTTTCGATCTGGTGGTGGGTGTTGGTGCCACGCAGGTTGTCGATGTGCAGGCTGACGAGGGCGTGGTTGACGAAGCCCTGGAAGAATTCCTGGAACAGGTCAACGTCAAAGCCGCCGACGGTAGCGCGGGTATAAGGAACATGCATCTGCAGGCCAGGACGGCCGGAGAAGTCGATCACCACACGCGACAGCGCTTCATCGAGCGGCACATAGGCGTGGCCGTAGCGACGAATGCCTTTCTTGTCGCCGATGGCTTTGGCAAAGGCCTGACCCAGGGTGATACCGACGTCTTCCACGGTGTGGTGGTCGTCGATATGCAGGTCGCCCTTGCTGACAATATCCAGGTCGATCAGCCCGTGACGGGCGATCTGGTCCAGCATGTGCTCAAGAAAAGGTACACCGATATCAAATCGGGCCTTTCCGGTGCCATCCAGGTTGATCGAGGCTTTGATCTGGGTTTCCAGAGTGTCGCGCTCGACAGACGCCATACGTTCGGCCATCACCAGCTCCGCAAAAAATCATTGGGGCGAAAAAGGCAGCCATTATAGGGTCGCGGGCGCTAAACAGAAACACGAGAGGTGATATCACTGACGGAGTGAGTCCCCTGCCGTCGGGGATATACTTGTAAAGACATGTAGGAGCGAGGCTTGCCCGCGAAAGCGATATACCAGACAGACCGCATTATCGTTCTTCGCGAGCAAGCTTCGCTCCTACAGGGATTGCAGCGCGCCCGACATGTCGGGCGCGAGGTTATTAATGGAACAACACCGCAGTTTTCTGCAGGGTCACCCAAACACCCCACGCCAACGGAATACCCACCACCAGCCACGCAGCCACCGCCAATGGCTTGGTGCCCGCATCCGCTTTCCATTCCAGCACGGTGCTGGCATCAGCCCCTTTGTCGTGGCCCAGCGCCTGTTCGGCCGCCAGCTCAGCGTCAGTCATGAAGTACTTGTCGGCCACCGGGCGAACCATCAGGTTGCACAGGAAACCCAGCACCAGCAGGCCCGCGAGGATATACAGGGTGATGTCGTAAGCCGCAGCACGTTCAACGCCGATGCTCAGCTGATACTCGCGCAGGTAGTTCACCAACACCGGCCCCAACACACCCGCTGCCGCCCAGGCCGTCAGCAGACGACCGTGGATCGCACCGACCATTTGCGTACCGAACAAGTCAGCCAGGTAAGCCGGCACCGTCGCAAAACCACCGCCGTACATCGACAGGATGATGCAGAAGGCCGCCACGAACAGCGCAACGTTGCCCAGGTGACCGAGGTTGGGGATCAGCGCGTACAGCGCGAAACCGAGGGCGAAGAACACGAAATAAGTGTTTTTGCGACCCAGGTAGTCCGAGAACGAAGCCCAGAAGAACCGGCCACCGATGTTGAACAGGCTCAGCAAACCGGTGAAACCGGCCGCAATCGCTGCGATCGAGGCCAGTTGCCCAGCGTCCAGCTGACCAAACGTCTGGTCGGTGCCCAGCAATTTACCGGCGAAGACTTCCTGCAACAGCGGCGAAGCCATGCCGAGGATGCCGATACCCGCCGAAACGTTCAGGCACAGCACCAGCCACACCAGACGGAATTGCGGGGTCTTCCACGCCACATTCACGTGCACGTGACGGTGAGTGATCATCGCGTTCGAGGCTTTTTTCGCCGGAGCAGTCCAGCCTTCAGGCTTCCAGCCGGTTGGTGGAACGCGGTAGGACAGCGCGCCACCGATCATGAACACGAAGTAGATCGCGGCCATTACCAGGAAGCTCTGCCACACGCCCACGCTGGTTGGCGAAGCGAAGTGCCCCATCAGCGCTGCAGCCAGTGGAGCACCCACCATCGCGCCGCCACCGAAGCCCATGATCGCCATGCCTGTGGCCATACCGCGTTTGTCCGGGAACCACTTGATCAGGGTCGACACCGGCGAGATGTAACCCAGGCCCAGGCCGATACCGCCAATGACCCCGGAGCCGATCCACATCAGCCAGATCTGGTGGGTATAGACCCCCAGCGCCGAAATCAGCAGACCACCACACCAGCACAGTGCCGACACAACACCGGCCTTGCGAGGACCTGCGTGTTCCAGCCAGCCGCCCCAGATTGCTGCCGAGCAGCCAAGGAAGATGAAGAACAGGGTGTAGATCCAGCCGAGCATCGAGATCGGCCAGTCGCATTGAGACGAAAAGACCTGAGCGATGAAGCTCATGTCCGGTGCGCAAGTCACGGCCTTGGTGACGCCCAGGGCTTTGGACAACGGCAACCAGAACACCGAAAAGCCGTAGGCCATGCCGATGCACAGGTGGATGGCCAGCGCGGCCGGTGGTACCAGCCAACGGTTAAAACCGGGCTTGGCGATGATGCGTTCCTTGGACAGGAACGCGGGCTGGTCGGCTTTGATGCCGTCCGCCGTGATGCTCGTAGTCATGGTGTTTCCCCCAATTATTAGTATTGTTCGCCAGCCGTTCTTCACCCCCAGCCTTTATGCACGCAGGCATGACTGTTTTTAGGTGAAGCTCCATTTTGGTGCGACATCACGTCGCAGAAGGGACGGACGAACGGGCAGAGGTTACCATTTGCACGTGACAGAAAAACCAAACTGATATCACCTTTTGTATGTCATCTGATCTCGTACCACCGGACGAACATGTGTTCACCCGGTAGGAGCTGCCGAAGACTGCGATCTTTTGACTTTCTCTTCAGGTTACAAAAGATCAAAAGATCGCAGCCTTCGGCAGCTCCTACGGGTCCGGATTAACTTTCAAAGGAAGCGCCATGCCGATCATCGTCGAGCTGCTGAACGAAACCACTTATCAGGATCAGCAAGATCTGCAGAAGATCTACCGCGACGCCCCGGACTGGCTGTTCGCGCCATTCACAGGGGAGACGCAGATGATCGAAGACTGCCTGCAAGACGGTTCGCTGATCGCCGGACGCTTCAACGATCGACTGTTGGGTGCGGCACGTTTGCAACAGCACCACGACGTCTGGCATTTGTCCCATTTATGCGTACGAAAAATCACCCGTCGCCGTGGCGTTGCCGAGCGTCTGGTGAACGAAGCGCAAAAAATGGCGTCGCAATCGGGCGCGACATTGCGGCTGTTGGCGCCTGCCGGGCACCTCGAATCTCAAGCGCTGGCGGCTAAGCTGAAGGTGCCGCTGGATGAGCTCCCGATGTGATCGCTGACCGGTCAGCCACTTCGGAGCGCTATACTCCCCGGCTAAATTTCGAATTCGACTAATACAAGGACTCGCCCATGAAAGCGTTCGGCAAAATCCTGGGTCTGGTACTTCTCGGGCTGTTGCTGATCATTGTGGCGCTGGGCTTTGCCCTGACCCACCTCTTCGATCCCAACGACTATAAAGACGAGATTCGCCAGATTGCCCGCGACAAGGCCCACATCGAGCTGACGCTCAATGGCGATATCGGCTGGAGCCTGTTTCCCTGGCTGGGCCTGGAATTGCACGAAGCCAGTGTTGCGACCCTGGCCAAGCCTACCGAACCGTTCGCCGACTTGCAGATGCTCGGCCTGTCGGTCCGCGTGATTCCGCTGCTGCGCCGCGAAGTGCAGATGAGCGATGTGCGCGTCGAAGGCTTGAACCTGCGCCTGAACCGCGACAAGGACGGCCACGGCAACTGGGAAGACATCGGCAAGGTCCCGGCGCCTGCCACCCCGAGTACCTCGGCCACGCCGCCCGCCGCCACCGGCGAACCCGCGCCAACGACTACCGCTCAGGCAGAGAAACCGGCCCAGCCGATACGCCTGGACATCGACAGCCTGACCGTCAACAACGCCCGCGTTGAGTACAGCGACGAGAAAACCGGCAAGCAGTTCAGCGCCGAAAGCATCCAGCTGAGCACCGGCCCCGTGCACGACTCGACCAACATCCCGGTCAAACTCACCGCGTTCCTCGGCACCAACCAACCGGTTCTGCGGGTGCGGACCGAGCTGGCCGGCGAGTTGCGTTTCGAGCGTGCGCTGCAGCGCTACAAATTCGAAGACATGAAGCTCTCCGGTGAAGTCGCTGGCGATCCGCTGCAAGGCAAGACCATGACCTTCGCCGCTCAAGGTCAGCTGCTGCTGGACAAGGCCGCCAACGTCGCCGAATGGACCGGCATCAAGATCTCCGCCAATCAGCTGCGCGCCTTGGGTGAACTGAAAGCCAACGACCTCGACAAGACCCCGCAAATCAGCGGCGGCCTGTCGATTGCCCAGTTCGATCTGGCGAAGTTCGTCGACAGCATCGGCCAGAAACTCCCCGCGATGGCCGAAGGCAGCCTGAGCAAAGTCGAACTGGCCAGCCAGGTTGCCGGTACGCCGACCAGTTTGTCCCTCGACAACCTCAACCTGAAACTCGACGACAGCACTTTCAGCGGCCGCATTGCTGTCGAGGACTTCGCCAAGCAATCGCTGCGACTGAACCTCAAGGCTGATACCTTCAACGTCGATCGTTACTTGCCGCCAAAATCCGCCGAAGCCGACAGCGCGAAGCAGGTGCGTCAGGCCGAAGTGGCCAACACCGAGAGCGAGGCCATGGCTGGTGCGGGCAGCTCACCGCTACCGCCGTCACCGACCAAAGGCCCATGGAGCACCGAGCGCCTGTTGCCGGTGGAACGCCTGAGCAAACTCGACGTGGACGCTGACCTGACCTTCGGCCAGCTGACCCTCGACAAACTGCCGATTCAGAATGCGGCCCTCAAGGCCACCGGTCTTGGCGGCCTGCTGACGCTGGAGAACCTGCGCGGCGACCTGTACGACGGCAACTTCGAAGCCAAAGGTACCCTGGACGTGCGCCAGCAAGTGCCGGCGCTGAACATGCAGACGCGCATCAGCAAAGTGCCTGTAGAAAAAATCCTCGAAAGCCAAGGGAAAAATCCACCGGTCCAAGGCCTGGTTACGCTCGATAGCGCGCTGACCAGCAGCGGCAACAGCCAGAGCGTGCTGATCGATAACCTCAACGGCAATGCCAGTTTCGTCATCAACAATGGCGTGCTGCTCAATGCCAACCTTGAGCAGCAACTGTGCAAAGGCATCGCCACCCTGAATCGCAAAACCCTCACCGGCGAGCCACGGGGCAAGGACACACCGTTCGAAGAGCTCAAGGGCAACCTGACCTTCCACAACGGCGTGGCCAGTAACCCCGACCTGAAAGTGCGCATCCCGGGCATGACCGTCAACGGTAACGGCGACATCGACCTGCGGGTGTTGGGCATGGATTACCGCGTCGGCGTCATCGTCGAAGGCGACAAGAGCGACATGCCGGACCCTGCCTGCCAGGTCAGCGAGCGCTTCGTCGGCATCGAGTGGCCGCTGCGCTGCCGTGGCCCGCTGGAACTGGGTGCCAAGGCTTGCCGCATCGACAACGAACGCATGGGACAAGTCGCGAGCAAACTGGCCGGCGAGCGGATCAGTGAAAAAATTGATGAGAAGCTTGGCGATAAAGTCAGCCCGGAATTGAAAAACGCGCTCAAGGGGCTGTTCAAGCGATGAGAGCCGAGCAATTTTCAACGGCGGTGCTGGATTGGTACGACCGCCACGGCCGCCACGATTTGCCTTGGCAACAGGGCATCACCCCTTACCGGGTGTGGGTCTCGGAAATCATGTTGCAGCAAACTCAGGTCAGCACTGTGCTGAACTACTTCGACCGTTTCATGGCCTCGCTGCCGACGGTCGAAGCCCTGGCCGCCGCGCCGGAAGACGAAGTGTTACACCTGTGGACCGGCCTCGGTTACTACACCCGCGCGCGCAACTTGCAGAAGACCGCGAAGATTGTCGTTGCTGAATATGGCGGCGAGTTTCCCCGTGATGTGGAAAAGCTCACAGATCTGCCGGGTATCGGCCTGTCCACGGCCGGCGCGATTGCCAGCCTGAGCATGGGCCTGCGGGCGCCGATCCTCGATGGCAACGTCAAACGGGTGCTGGCACGCTTTACCGCGCAAGAGGGGTATCCGGGCGAGCCCAAGGTTGCCAAACAGCTGTGGGCCAACGCTGAGCGCTTCACGCCACATGATCGGGTCAACGCCTACACCCAGGCGATGATGGACCTGGGCGCCACGCTCTGCACCCGCAGCAAACCGAGCTGCCTGCTTTGTCCCCTGGAAAAGGGCTGCGAGGCGCACATGCTTGGCCTGGAAACCCGCTATCCGATTCCCAAGCCGCGCAAAGCCGTGCCACAGAAGCGCACGCTGATGCCGATGCTCGCCAATGGCGAAGGGGCGATTCTGCTTTACCGTCGCCCTTCCACGGGCCTGTGGGGCGGTCTCTGGAGCTTGCCGGAACTCGACGACCTCGACGACCTGCAACATCTGGCTTCGCAGCACTCGCTGGAACTGGGCCGCCAACAGGCACTGCCGAGCCTGGTGCACACCTTCAGCCACTTTCAGTTATCCATCGAACCCTGGCTGGTTCAGGTCCAGGAGGCCGGCCATCACGTGGCCGAGGCCGACTGGCTCTGGTATAACCTCGCCACCCCGCCGCGCCTGGGCCTTGCCGCCCCGGTCAAAACCTTGCTCGAACGCGCGGCCGTCGTATTGAACGCAGGAGAGTCGTCATGACCCGCACCATCATGTGCCGCAAGTACAAAGAAGAATTGCCCGCCCTGGAGCGCGCCCCGTTCCCAGGCGCAAAAGGCCAAGACATTTTTGACCACGTCTCCGCCAAGGCCTGGGCCGACTGGCAGAAACACCAGACCCTGCTGATCAACGAAAAACGCCTGAACATGATGAACGCCGAAGATCGCAAATATCTTCAGGGCGAGATGGACAAGTTCTTTTCCGGCGAGGAATACGCCAAGGCCGAAGGCTACGTTCCGCCAGCTGAATAACCCCGCTTTTTCGGGGGGTGGATCGTAAGCGACGGTAATAATTAAAATTTTTTTGAAAACTTTCTTGACGACCCCCTGAAAAACCAGTTTAATGCGCCCCGTTGCCCAGATAGCTCAGTCGGTAGAGCAGGGGATTGAAAATCCCCGTGTCGGCGGTTCGATTCCGTCTCTGGGCACCAAATACCGAAAACCCTGAATCGCAAGATTCAGGGTTTTTTTATGCCCGGGATTTGATGGCGCTCGATTTCCGGCTGTCTTCTACGACTGATTCCTACAGGCGGAGGCCTTAAAATAGCCGCACGTTTGCGCTTTAATACTCGGAATTTCTTTTCTGAAAAGGGCAGAAGCCTATGGCATCCCTGACCAAGCAACAAAAGCGAGCCAAACGCGCCAAGATAAAAGCCAAGCAACAGCGCGTAGCCCGAAGCATTCACCACCCAGCCCTGTTCGACGATTTGTCTGATGAACCAGATGCCTATCCGGCTGAGTTCTTCGAAACTCTGTTTACCCAATTTCATGAAGCGGAAAACCAAAGCCGCAAAGCGCTGTTTGTCGCGCTATTCATCGCTCTGGCCGATGTCATATCGGCAGCCCCCGACCTTCAACAGGAACTGGTCGAGACGGGCGATGCTTCCGAATCGATGGCGATGCTCAGTCAATCCTTTTTGATTGATTATCGGGAGTGGGCTTATGGCGCCACAGAGGCCGAAACCCTGGAATGGCTTACCCGGCCTGATGTACTTGATGATTTCAATCTGGCCGCGGAAGAAGCGGTTGCCGAGTTGGCAGCAAATCTATCCGAAGACGACGAATAGTCCCGCTCGCTACGGACAAACCGAACAGGTGATGCCTCGCACTCATCCTCGAAGCTCTGCACAACTGTATTGCCCACAAGGAATATCAATCGCGCACGCAAATTATTGTTACCGGACGCATCGATGTTCGAAAACGCCGGCGACTTCTTCGAGGGCCAGCCCGAAGACTATTTTCATCGGTGAGCAGACTCCGATTTGATACCGCAATCCGTGGCTGACCCAGGCCATGGTCAATCTAAGCATGATCGACACCATGGGCTTCGCCATCCGCACCAAGACCCTGTCACAGCGCAGCCGCTATTTTCCGCTTCAAGCACTATGGCTCAGCATCCCGTGACGAGTGGTCACGCTGATCCTAGACAAACTTCAGACGCTTTAGACGAAAAACAGAAGCAGAACAAATTCCGCAACCTGCTGAACGCTATGTCGACTTGCGACAATCATCGAAAAATCAGGCGATTTACACAAGGCCGATGGATTCCAAAGCCCGAACCAAGCATCTTTATCTAGACAAACTTTAGTCAAACTAAAGGCAAACTCCGCCGCCGAGCCGAGTACCGTCTCCGGGACACCAAAACCCTGAACCGTAAAGATTCAGGGTTTTTTTATGCGATTTGATCGGGCATCGTGCAAGCGTCTCTCTTCGGCTAGTTTTCAGTATTCCAGTGGAAGACAAGATTGCGAGCGGCACTACTTCCTACCTCCGCCGTATCACGCCGTTCCTCACCATTGCGTGTCGCGACGACGGTGTACTTGCCAGGTGGCAGCTGTACGTAAACCAACGGGCCAGCCTCGCTCAGCGTCAGCACGGGTTGCCCCGGATCTTTCTGAATGACCAGATTTACATCCGGAACATATTTGCCCTCTGCCCCGATGGAGAAAGTCATGTGCAGGTTGTAGCCCTGCGTTTGTTGGATAGCTTTAGCCTCATCCTCTCCGATACCGCCAGACAGGTAGGTAATCCCGTTTTGCTGTTGCTGCTGGACTTGCACGCCTGAGGGATCGATCGGTTCAAGACTGGCGGCATTAAGCACGATTGGAAACAGTAATACGCCGACAGCAGCGATGGGCAGCATGAATGAATGGACGTACTTCATGATGGCGACTCCCGGGTTGCATAGAACCCAATCGTTACTCTTTTTTAGATTTGTTGCTGAATGTTCAAGTTTTAGATCGATTAGCGCTTGGGCTAACTGCGAATCGGACTACGTGATGTGCTCCTCATGCATGGGCTGTCGTCGGCCCGGTCCTGCAAAGCAAATTCTCCTTTCCTTCCGATTTACCAGCCGCGCCCGGCATCGCGGCCCCTCACTCTCTTGCCATTCTCTTCCGCCTGTTTCCTTCAGCCGCGGAAAATGTCATGAGCCCTCTCAAACCCGGTAACACTCAAGATCCACAAATCACTTCACTGCTCGGCAATCTTGGCGAGTTGATCCGTGAAGCGCGTCAGAAGGTGCTGCGAGCGGTCGATACCGTTCAGGTGCAAACCTGTTGGCAGATCGGACGGCATATTGTCGAGTTCGAGCAGGAAGGGGCTCGGCGGGCGGTTTATGGCAAGCAACTGCTATCGACGCTGGCGAAAGTACTGACGTCGGAGTTTGGGAAAGGTTTTGACGAACGTAACCTGCGATACATGCGGGACTTTTATCAGACCTTTCCAATTTGGAACGCAGTGCGTTCCGAATTGAGCTGGACCCACTACCGCAGACTGCTACGAGTCGACAACGACAATGCTCGCCACTGGTACATGAACGAATCTGCGCTGCAGAACTGGTCAAGTCGCGCCCTCGAGCGCCAGATCAATACCCTCTATTACGAACGCTTGCTGGCGAGTCGCGACCGGGCCGCCGTCAAACAGGAAGCCGCCACCAATATTCAGCAAATGAACGCGAGCCCTCGGGAGTTCATCCGGGACCCAGTGCTACTGGAGTTTCTCGGCCTGCCCAATGCGGGCTTGATCCAGGAAAGCGAACTTGAACAAGCCTTGATCAATCAACTCCAGGGTTTCCTGCTTGAACTGGGCAAAGGCTTCGCCTTCATCGCTCGCCAGCAACGGATCAGTACCGAGAGCAAAGACTTCTACATCGACCTGGTGTTCTACAACTACCTGCTCAAGTGCTTCGTCATCTTCGACCTCAAGCGCGGCGTACTGACGCACCAGGATGTCGGCCAGATGGACATGTACGTACGCATGTACGACGACCTCAAGCGCGGACCGGAGGATAGCCCCACCGTCGGCCTCATTCTCTGCGCGCAAAAAGATGAATCGGTGGTGCGCTATTCAGTGCTGCAAGGCAACGAACAACTGTTCGCCAGTACCTACCGACTGGTGCTGCCGAGCGAGGAGGAACTTCGCACAGAACTGGATCGGGAATGGGCGGTGCTTGAGGAGCGGTTGCTCAAGCAGAGGCTCCGATAATCACCGCTGGATTGTTCATAAACGGCGTGAAGACTATGGTGGTCGGCTAACCGCAAAGGTTCAACGCCGATGAATTTGCAGGACATGCCCTCACTGGCCCCGACGCAACTTGAATTGCCGTTACCCACCGGCACACTTGGTGAACCTTTCAAGGAGCCAGCCGCCGACGGCTTCATCCTTGGCGGCTTCACCTGGCGGCATGCGAATCAAGACCCAACCCGTCCGGTGGTGATCATCAACGCCGCTACTTCAGTCCGTTGCCGACACTACTCGCGCTTTGCCGATTACCTGTTCGCCAACGGCTTCGAGGTGATCACTTACGACTATCGTGGCATCGGCGACTCGCGACCCGCGTCTTTGAAAGGGCTTCGGGCTTCATGGTCAGATTGGGGGGCGCTGGACTTTGAGACGATGCTCAAACGCGCTCAGCGTGAATTTCCCGAGCAACCCATCGATGTTGTAGGCCACAGCTTTGGAGGCTGTGCGGCGGGCCTGGGAGCTTCCGGGCATTTGATTCGACGTCTGGTGACCGTCGGTGCGCAATTCGCTTACTGGCGCGATTACGCACCCGCCCATCGCTGGCAGATGTTCGGCAAGTGGCATGTGGTGATGCCATTGATGACATTGCTTTGCGGCTACTTCCCCGGCAAATGTCTCGGCTGGCTAGAGGACACCCCCGCCGGGGTGGTTCGCGACTGGAGCATGCCCACCGCGCACTACGAGAAACGCCCCAGCGGTCGCGTCCTTCACGCAAAGTCCGGGCTACCCTTCTCATCCGTCACCGCACAAACCCTCGCCATCAGCATCAGCGACGATCCTTACGGTACGATTCCAGCCATCGAACGGTTGCTGGGTTACTTCACCAACAGCACGAACAGCCACCTGCGAATCACCCCCGCAGACATCGGCGAACAAGAAGTCGGACATTTCGCCTTTTTTCGCAGCGCATACCAAGCCACACTATGGCCCATTGCATTGTCCTGGCTGCAGACCGGCGAGTTGGCCCCCGACACACCCGGGCGGCGAGTGCCACGCAGTTGATGGATGCTCCCCCTCAATGAATTACGGAACGACGCCCATGGCCTCCGCCAACAAGCAAAACAAACGCGCCTCCCGCGCCAAAGCCAAGGCCAAGCAGAACCGCACCCAGCGGGCCGCCGCGCCGGTCGAGCTGGACCCGAACGACGATCGCATCGATTTCGAATCGGTGGACCTGACCGAACTGTTCAAAGAAATGATCGATGCGGCAAAGATCAGTCAACAGGCGATGTGCGCGGCCTTTCTTGAACATCCACTGCTCGCGCTGGTACTGGAACAGGAAGGCGAAGAAACCGCGACAGACTTCATCATCGCTGCACTGATCGAGTATCGCCAATGGTCCACCGAAGCCGACGAAGCCAGCGCCTTGGCGTGGATCGAATCCCCGGCCTTCCAGGCTGACTACGTGGCAGCGTCTGAAATCATCGCAGCCCAAAACCAACAGAAACCAGACTGAGTTCCCATGGCATCCCTGAACAAGCAACACAAACGCGCCAAACGCGCCAAGATCAAAGCCAAGCAAATCAATATCCACGGCAGAAAACCCGCCGCGCTGGACGATGATCTGGGCGACATCGGTGAGCCGATCCCGGAATACACCCTGGCGATGTTCAGCAAAATGCGTGACGCCGAAGCCATCAGCCGCAACGACATGCTGCTGACCCTGCTGTCGAACCTCTCCGGGATCATCAGCGATCATCCAGAACTGCTGGACATGGAAAACGCCGACAACGAAGCCATGGCCGCCACGCACCTGGCCGCCGACATGCTGATCGACTACCGCATGTGGGCTGATGGCATGGACCGCGATGCCGCCCAGGCCTGGCTGACCGACCCACAATTCATCACCGACTTTGGCGATGCGCTGGACAACTATCGCCAGTCGCTGGATGCCCCGGAAGAAAAGGCCGAGTAAACACCTGTTAAGCCGTAACACGATCTGTAGCAGCTGGCGAAGCCTGCGTTCGGCTGCGCAGCAGTCGTAAAAACCTGCGCGCGAGGTAATCCTGATGGACCGCATGACCTGACTTCACGACTGCTGCGCAGCCGAACGCAGGCTTCGCCAGCTGCTACAAGGTTTGCGCGACCGGCAATACACGCCTCTTCAGAACCAAAAACGGCCGCTTGTCATCACTGACAGCGGCCGTTTTGCGTTACGCAGTGCGAATCAACTCAACACCACCGCTCCACGCCGCTCCAGCTTGCGACGGCGAGCCACAAACAACCCGGCGACCACTACCAACAGGCTCAGCAAACCGGTCGCGAGAATCTCCGCGCGATGGGCTTCCTGGAACAGCATGATGGTCAGGGCCGCGACAATGAATATGATCACTGCGTAAGTCAGGCCCGGGAACAGCCACATGCTGAAGGCGATTTTTTCTCCGCGAGCCATACGCTGTTTGCGCATACGCAGTTGCGAAATCGCGATCACCAGATACACCAGCAACGCGATGGCGCCCGAGCTGGCCAGCAGGAATTCGAACACAGCGGCCGGGGCCACGTAGTTGGCGAACACTGCAAGAAACGCAGCTGCGGTCGACAGCATCACGGCCCAGTAAGGTGTGCCGCTGCTGTTGGTGCGCTGGGAAACGGCTGGCGCATCGCCGCGTTTGCCCAACGAGAACATCATGCGCGAAGCAGTGTAGAGCGCCGAGTTCAGGCAGCTGGTTACCGCAACCAGAACCACGATATCGACGATCAGCTTGGCATTCGGGATACCCATGCGTTCCAGCACGGTCTGGTAGGAACCAACGCTGGCCAGAACCGGGTCATTCCATGGCACCAAGGCCACAACGATGAAGATGGAGACGAGGTAGAACAAGCCAATCCGCCAGATCACCGAATTGGTGGCCTTGGAGATTTGCTTGCCTGGATTCTTCGACTCCGCAGCCGCGATGGTCACGATCTCAGTGCCCATGAAGGAAAACATGGTGGTCAGAATGGCACCCAGCACCGCGCCCATGCCGTTTGGCAAGAAGCCTTGCGTGTCAAACAAATGCGACACGCCGCTGACCTGGCTGGTCGGCAGGAAGCCGAAAATCGCCAGAATGCCAAGACCGATAAAGCCGATGATCGCTATGACTTTGACCAAGGCGAACCAGAACTCGAACTCACCATAGTTCTTCACACTGAACAGGTTGGTCACGGTCAGCAGCAAGGTAATTACCAAGGTGAAGGCCCAGATCGCCACGCTTGGGAACCAGGCATGCAAAATGGTCGCGGCAGCGATAGCCTCCAGGGGGATGACCAAAACCCAGAACCACCAGTAGAGCCAGCCAATGGTGAAACCGGCCCAGTGACCGATCGCGCGATCGGCGTACGTGGAGAAGGAACCTGTATCTGGCGATGCAACGGCCATCTCGCCGAGCATTCGCATGACCAGAACCACGAGGGCACCGGCGGTCGCGTAAGCCAGCAGCACGGCCGGCCCGGCAGCGGCAATGGCGTGGCCGGAGCCGACGAACAGGCCGGCGCCGATGACTCCGGCGATCGACAGCATGGTCACATGACGCGGTTTTAGCCCCTGTTCAAGGCCATTGGAGGAGCTTTGGCTACTGCTCATTAAAACTACCTTTGCAAGTAAAGCGATGACGTCGGCCCGGTCTGACATCCCTTCTCGTAAAAAGAATCCAACAGGGCGTTTCTTATTCTGCACGCAATAATTGCGCCAAAATGTTTCGCGCGCCCGTTACACGGGGCCTGCACGCAGATCGAGCAGTTATCGCAAGTCATTGAGATTAATGGCATTTCGCCAGAGCGTTACCCTGCCACCCACTTTGAAGAACGAATCAGCGCACCGGAAACACACCAAAAAATCCAGGCGCGCACAATAAAAGTGCCGATCAGGAACGTTTGGCCGGTTAGCGCTTCCAACACCCCGCCAAAGCTGGCAACATCGCGCCTTTTTTTACGCGACAGCCGCGCCGAAGCTTGTTCAAACGGCTGTTCGGTTGTTGATGGGGCGACAGTCTGCTGTGCCGATGCGACAACCTGCCACGTGCCACCCGCTTACCGTCCGTAGCGCTGTTGGCTGCCATTCGAACGCTATGCTAGCTTGGCCGCCTCGCCAGGAAGGCCGCCAATAGCAGGAGCGCAAAACACTATGAGGAACGCACATGGCTGAGGCCACGCCCGCGCTTGAAATCCGCAACTTGCACAAACGCTACGGACAGCTTGAGGTGCTCAAAGGCATCTCGCTGACCGCCCGCGACGGCGACGTGATCTCGATCCTGGGTTCCTCCGGCTCCGGCAAGTCCACGTTCTTGCGTTGCATCAACCTGCTGGAAAACCCGCACCAGGGCCAGATCCTGGTGGCCGGCGAAGAACTCAAACTCAAAGCCGCCAAGAACGGTGAACTGGTCGCGGCCGACGGCAAGCAGATCAATCGCCTGCGCAGCGAGATTGGTTTTGTATTTCAAAACTTTAATCTCTGGCCGCACATGAGCGTGCTCGACAACATCATCGAAGCCCCGCGCCGCGTGCTCGGCCAAAGCAAAGCCGAAGCCATCGAAGTCGCCGAAGCCTTGCTGGCCAAGGTCGGCATCGCTGACAAGCGTCACGCCTACCCGGCGCAACTTTCCGGCGGCCAGCAGCAACGCGCGGCCATTGCCCGCACGTTGGCGATGCAGCCCAAGGTGATCCTGTTCGACGAACCCACCTCCGCCCTTGACCCGGAAATGGTCCAGGAAGTACTTAATGTCATCCGCGCATTGGCCGAAGAAGGCCGCACCATGCTGCTCGTGACCCATGAAATGGGCTTCGCCCGTCAGGTTTCCAGCGAAGTGGTGTTCCTCCACCAAGGCTTGGTAGAAGAGCAAGGATCGCCACAGCAGGTGTTCGAAAACCCGCTTTCGGCGCGCTGCAAACAATTCATGTCCAGCAACCGCTAACGGAGCTACCCGCATGCAGAACTACAAAAAAATCTTCCTGGCCGCTGCTGTCACCCTGGCCTTCAGTGCCGGTGCCGCCGCCGAGACCTTGAAGATGGGCATCGAAGCGGCCTACCCGCCGTTCAACAACAAAGATGCCAGTGGCAATGTCGTCGGCTTCGACAGAGAAATCGGTGATGCCCTGTGCGCCAAGATGAAAGTCGAGTGCACCGTGGTTACGTCCGACTGGGACGGCATCATCCCGGCCCTGAACGCCAAGAAGTTCGACTTCCTGATCTCCTCGATGTCGATCACCGACGAGCGCAAGCAGGCGGTGGACTTCACCGAACCGTACTACTCCAACAAGTTGCAGTTCATCGCGCCGAAAAACGTCGACTTCAAAACCGACAAGGCTTCGCTGCAAGGTAAGGTGATCGGCGCCCAACGCGCGACCCTGGCCGGCACCTGGCTGGAAGACAACATGGAAGGCGTCGAAATCAAACTCTACGACACCCAGGAAAACGCCTACCTGGACCTGACTTCGGGTCGTCTGGACGGCATCCTGGCCGACAAGTACGTCAACTACGAGTGGCTGAAAAGCGACGCCGGCCGGGCTTACGAATTCAAGGGCGACCCGGTGGAAGAAAGCGACAAGATCGGTATCGCTGTTCGCAAGGACGACCCGATCCGCGAGAAGCTGAACACCGCGCTGAAAGAAATCGTCGCTGACGGCACCTACAAAAAGATCAACGACAAGTACTTCCCGTTCAGCATCTATTGATTCTGAGCTGCCTGACCGGCGCCGTCCGCTGACGGTGCCGGTCCTTCGCATTGCCTGCCGCGATTTGAAAAGAAATCCATGATTATCGACCTCTACGGATTCGGCCCGGCGCTCGCCGCTGGTGCGCTGATGACTGTGAAACTGGCACTCTCGGCCTTGTGCCTGGGGCTGGTGCTCGGTCTGCTCGGCGCCTTGGCCAAGACTTCCCCGCACAAGCCGCTGCAATGGCTTGGCGGCACTTATTCAACATTGGTTCGCGGCATCCCGGAATTGCTCTGGGTGCTGTTGATCTACTTCGGCACGGTCAACCTGATGCGTGCCCTGGGCGAGTTCTTCGGCAACCCCGACCTCGAACTCAATGCCTTCGCCGCCGGTGTGATTGCACTGGGGCTGTGCTTCGGCGCCTACGCCACGGAAGTGTTTCGTGGTGCGATTCTGGCGATCCCAAAGGGTCACCGTGAAGCCGGCGTGGCCCTGGGCCTGTCGAAATTTCGCATCTTTACCCGGCTGATCATGCCGCAGATGTGGCGCATCGCCCTTCCCGGCCTGGGCAACCTGTTCATGATCCTGATGAAAGACACTGCGCTGGTTTCCGTCATCGGCCTGGAAGAAATCATGCGTCACGCGCAAATCGGCGTGACCATCTCCAAGCAACCGTTCACCTTCTATATGGTGGCCGCCTTCATGTATCTAGGCCTGACCGTTCTGGCCATGACCGGCATGCACTTTATGGAACGACGCGCCGCTCGCGGCTTCGCGAGGAGCACCCAATGAACTGGGAAGTCATCATCAAGTGGCTGCCAAAACTGGCTCAGGGCGCAACACTGACCCTGGAACTGGTGGCCATCGCCGTGATCGCCGGGTTGCTGCTGGCGATTCCGCTGGGCATCGCTCGCTCGTCGCGACTCTGGTACGTGCGGGCATTTCCCTACGGCTATATCTTCTTTTTCCGTGGCACGCCGTTGCTGGTTCAGCTGTTCCTGGTCTACTACGGCCTGGCACAGTTCGACGCGGTGCGTAACAGCTCGATGTGGCCGTACTTGCGCGATCCGTTCTGGTGCGCCACCGCGACCATGACCCTGCACACCGCAGCCTACATCGCCGAGATCCTGCGCGGCGCGATCCAGGCGATTCCTCCGGGCGAGATCGAAGCGGCACGGGCGCTGGGCATGTCCCGGGCCAAGGCGCTGTTCTACATCATGCTGCCGCGTGCGGCGCGCATCGGCCTGCCGGCCTACAGCAACGAAGTGATCCTGATGCTCAAGGCCAGCGCCCTGGCCAGCACCGTGACCCTGCTGGAATTGACCGGCATGGCCCGCACCATCATTGCCCGCACCTACCTGCCGGTGGAGATTTTCTTCGCCGCGGGCATGTTCTATCTGCTGATGGCTTACGTGCTGGTTCGCGGGTTCAAGCTGCTGGAGCGCTGGTTGCGCGTCGATGCCTGCCAAGGGCGTTGACTCCTGCGTGCTGACGGGCGAGGCCCTGCTCGCCCGTTTCACCGCGCTGGATGCTTTTCTGATCGAGCATCAGACGCTGTGGAAGCCTCGACCGTTTACCCATCTGCAACTGCCTTGGGAAGCGTCCTACCCGGAGTTGGCTCAATGGCTACGCGGCCGGTCGCTGGAGGATGCGGAAAGCAGTCATAACCAACCTTGCTTGCTCGATGCGCCGGAGCCGTTTGCTTCATTGGCGGCGATGTCTGCTGAACTGAGCGCGGTGGGTGAATTGCCGGCTCGTGCACTTGAAGCGGCAGGCCATCGCTTGAATGTGGATGTGCCGGGACGCAAATGGCAGCAGATTGAAGCGTTCGCCGGTCGCCTGCAGTTTGCTCAGGCACCGAGGCATTGGCTGGATTGGTGTTCGGGCAAAGGCCATTTGGGGCGACGCCTGCTGCAAACCGGGCAACAACTGACTTGCCTGGAATTCGATCCGGCGCTGGTTGCCAGTGGCCAGGCACTCAGCCAGCGTCACCAATCGCATGCACTGCATGTCGAGCAGGATGTACTCGCGCCTGCCGCAGCCTCTCTATTGAACGCCGATCACACGCCGGTCGCGCTGCACGCCTGCGGTGATCTGCATGTGCGACTGATCCAGCTCGCCAGCGCCGCCGGTTGCAAACAACTGGCCATCGCACCGTGCTGCTACAACCGGATCAGCCAGAACACCTATCAGCCGCTTTCCTGCGCGGCTGAGCGCTCCGACCTACACCTTTCCCTCGATGATCTTGCGCTGCCAATGAGCGAAACCGTCACCGCCGGCGCTCGCGTCCGACGCCAGCGCGACACCTCCATGGCGCGGCGCCTGGCGTTCGACCTGCTGCAACGACAACTGCGCGGCGTCGATGAATACCTGCCAACCCCTTCCCTGCCCAGCGCCTGGCTGGACAAACCTTTCGCCGATTACTGCCGCGATCTGGCTGCACTCAAAGACTTATCCACAGTCGGTGCGCCAGATTGGACTACACTGCAAGCCGCCGGTTGGCAGCGATTGGCCGAAGTGCGCAACCTGGAGCTGCTGCGAGGCCTTTTCCGACGGCCGCTAGAGCTGTGGCTGGTACTTGATCGGGCACTTTTCCTCATTGAGCAGGGTTACGCCGTTCGCCTCGGCACCTTCTGTGAAACCCCGCTCACACCGCGCAATTTTTTGCTCCTGGCAGAACGCCCTCAAACAACCACAGCCTGTGGATAACTCTGTTGATGGAATTATCGTGGATCCAATATCCACACTGTTTTAGGCCTAAAACACTACTGGTCATTTTTTGTTCACACAAATAAAAAACCCGCAAAACAGGCATTTGCGGACAAATGAGAACCAGTCTACAAATTCGTAATGAACAGGCAATCGCCCCTAGTCCATTGTGCATAAGCATTTCATCAAAACGACATAACCGCCGAATACCGGACACCCATAGCGGAAAATTGCGCCTTGCAACAGCCCTTGCTACGAGCGCCGAATCTCACCATGCAACCTGGCCTGGCCACAAATTCAACCACCCCATCACCGACACCGAAAACCACCTCACCCGCCGTCCTGCAACGCGCCGAATCCGCAGAAGCCCAACTGCGCGCCCTGCAAAACAGCCGAACCTGGCGCGCCCTCCAGAAACTCAAGAACGTACCGGTTCGCGCCTGACCGAAAGCCTGCGCAAAAATAGTCTGAATTCAGGGGTTTACAGAACCAACCCAATCGCTATAATCGTCGCCCAACACGCCGGTATAGCTCAGTTGGTAGAGCAACTGACTTGTAATCAGTAGGTCCCGGGTTCGACTCCTGGTGCCGGCACCATACAAGGTTCCAGAGAAGGCTTTAAAAATCTCTGAAACCCCCGAAAAACCCGCCTTCTGGCGGGTTTTTTCGTTTTGGCGTTCCATCGGTTTCCGTCAGAAACTGGTGGATTCCAACCGTTTTAGGGGTAATGTTAGGGGTAAGGTAATTCGATAAAGGGGGAGTACCCTTATGTCGCGCACCACTGCTCCACTCTCCGATTCGGCTTGCCGCTCAGCCAAGCCCACCGACCGCGCTTACAAGCTTTTCGACGGCGACGGCCTCTACCTTCTAGTCCAACCCAATGGCCGTAAAGGCTGGCGTCTCAGGTATGTCAAACCTGATGGCCGCGAAGGACTGACCTCGTTCGGCAGCTACCCCGTGATCGGCCTCGCCGATGCGCGCAACAAGCGCCTAGAGGTCAAACGGATGCTGGCGAAAGGCATCGACCCCATAGAGACCAAACACCAAGCTAAGACGCAGGCCGCAATCAAAGGCCGAACCTTTGAAAGCGCTGCACTGGAATGGCACAAAGCGATGTCTGCCAAATGGGCACCGGGCCATGCTAAGACGGTCCTGAGCCGCCTCAAAACCCATGTCTTCCCGCTGATCGGCGCTCGCTCTATTGTCGATCTGGACACCCATGACCTGATGCAACCTCTGGAAGCGATCCAGAAACGCGGCACGATTGACGTCGCTTTAAGGGTACAAAACTACCTGCAAAGCATCATGCGCGAGGCGAAACGTGCTCGACAGATCGCGGCAAATCCTGCCTCCGACCTTGAAGGTTTGATCAAAGCCCCGAGGGTGATTCACCGCCCTGCTTTACCCTTATCGCGTCTGCCTGAATTGCAGGAGCGTATCGACACCTACAAAGGCCGCGCACTTACCCGGCTGACGGTCATGCTCTCGCTGCATGTGTTCGTACGCTCCAGCGAACTGCGCTTCGCCCGCTGGAGCGAGTTCGACCTCAAGCGCGGCACCTGGGAGATACCGGACACTCGCTCCGCGCTGGAAGGAGTACCCTTTTCCACAAGGGGTACGAAGATGGCAGGGGACATCCACCTTGTACCCTTATCGCCGCAAGCCGTGACTCTGCTTGAACAGATCCACGTCCTCACCGGCAAATTCGACTTGGTGTTTGCAGGCGATGCCAAGCCCTGGAAGCCCATGTCTGAAAACACGGTGAACAGCGCGCTCAGAAAAATGGGCTATGACACCAAAACCGAAATCTGCGGGCATGGGTTTCGTTCGATGGCCTGTAGTGCGCTGATTGAATCAGGACTGTGGTCCGAGACCGCCATTGAAAGGCAGATGAGCCACAAAGAACGCAACAACGTCCGCGCCGCTTACATCCACAAGGCAGAGTTCATCGAGGAGCGCAGGCTGATCATGAACTGGTGGAGCCGGTATCTGGAGGCCAACCGGCAGGAGCATGTCACCCCGCACGAATTTGCAAACCATATCGGCGCGAACATCACTCGCCTAAAAGCAAAACGTGAGTAGAAAAAACCGTAGTGACGGCTGGCAGCGTTCCGAATGCAATATCAGGCCCAGCGCCCTTCTTAAATTGCAAGAATCTGCGGCTGCCAAGGCAGATTCAAATTTTCATTATATGGATTAACAACGGTGCGATCTCTTCGCGTGCCGGGCGAAAAATTATATAAGGGGACGTAAAATGACTTGATGTCTGGTTCGTTTAGCGAAATCTCAAAATTCTGATTAAAAATACTTGATAGTGTTTTTGATTCATTTACAAGGTGAAATGGTCCAAACCGGACACAGAATAAGGTGATACAAGCTGACACTGCAGAAATTACATTTGATAATGTGGCCTCATTGAAGTGTGCCCCTCGATCATGCTTAGTTTTATTGTACGCATCATACCAGGCTAATGAATTAGTCGGGGCCGTGGCCGTCCAGTTCGCAAATGGTGAAACGGGTTGTGCAGTTCTGTAGTTTCGCAATAGAACAGTATATTCACGTAAATGAGCTGACGAAAGCAGCTTAACGTAGTCGTTTGTTGTGAATGTCCGACCGTTCAGAGGTGCAGCACCGGCCTTGGTGAGAAGACTCTTCCAATGGCTTTCAACTTCTGTGCAAGCCAGAATCAGCAATTCGCGCGTCTTATGGCTGTAAGAACTAAGACCACTCCCTTCGGGTTCGATATAAAGTAGAAGCACATCTAGCTGTTCTATTAGCACCCTTAAAGACTGCTCGCTAAATCTTTGTTCATACTGATCAATATCAAGCCCTTGGTAAATTTCATTCTGAAAATAAAGCCCAGGTCGCCATATTCCAGTGACTGTGGAGCCAACATCATTTGTCGTAGATCGGATGTCAGTAGCACCAAATGTCGAAACAACCCAATCTCTCAGCGATCCATTTTTTTCTTCAATAACCGTTAGCCCTGAAGATATGACATACAATGGGCCCGCCGTACCGTAGATATGTACAAAGTGGTCAGGAAGTTCGTAGGCAAAGCCATAAACTTGCTTTTCATGCAAAGCTTCAATCCATCCACGCAAATTTGTTGCAGTATTTTTGTAACACAGAGCCTTCATTTGGATTCCTCTGGGTAAGACTTTTGAATAGTTGCGTAAAATAGACCGGCATCAAAAAAACAATTACAGACACAGACACAGACACAGACACAGACACAGACACAGACACAGACACAGATCTTGACGGTTATTGCTAATGTAGCCAAGCGCTTATTTCTTAGATCCCGTATCGCCTCGGTGCTGGTGGATGACTGCGTCATTAAGTTTACAATGTGGAGCTTATAATCGACTCCCGTCAGTCAAATACTGAGAATTTCATATTTTCCACTAAGTCGACAACGTCTAGATTTTTATTCTTACAGTAAATATTTATCATGCTCCAGAAATTAGCTTCTGAGTTTTTGAAAATGATAAATGGGTACTCTTTATCCTCATAAAGCTCATTCCAACAAATCAACTTGCAACTTTCCATCTCGAGCAAAATAGACTTTAACCTGTAGTAGTCCAAGCCTGTCACTCGCTGTATTTCATCGTGATCGAAATATATGTTTTCAGTCTCTCTCCCCGTGAAACTTATTTCATGCTTCGACCTAGATAGCGAAATAGCAAAGATTCTTTTTGCGTCGGGAGATAGCGAGGCAAAATAAGGGAGTGCATCATTGAATGCTTTTACATCCTCATTTATCTCTGCTTGATCTCGACTATCAGACTCATATACACCCAAGTAAAGATTTTTAAGGGAGAGGACTTTGGATGTTTGAAAACCAGAGGTAACATCTAATATTGACGATTGCATGCTTCTAATAAATTTATCTATATCTGCATATGGACCCTCATGGTTTTCCTTGATTTTTTTTAAGATCTCAGAAGAGTAGATTTCAGTTTTATTAGTTTCTATATGGTGGTCGTAACACATTAGCATTAAGTTCTGGAAGCTTCGTCTTTGTTCGTTTGATGCTAATTCATTAAACCTTTCTCCGCCAGTCAAGGCAGCCTCTATGTGGCATATCTGGCCAACAAAATTCCCCTCACCGTTAAACATCGGATGAAGGCACCCAGGGAATGCACACTGATTTCCAGATAAGGTATAGAGCCGTCTTAATGTGTCAGTGGTGGGAGGGAGTCTTTTCACTGTTTCCATATGGATACCTATAGGTTATTGGCAAAGAACTGATTTCTATGCGTGTACGAAATTATCATGAGACAAATGTACAATAAACCGAGCATGGAGATATTCGGAGTTATTTACTATCTTTGCTTTTGCGGATTCTCGCCGTAAGAGGATGCTATTTTAGCCTGATATCTAGACCTCCCTGTTTATAATAACTTTTAACAAATCACTAATCCTTCAATCTTTAGTGATCTGCCAGTCGTCAAAAGACATTATTTTTTTCTAGGCTTTCCATCGTCGTCACGTTTATCGCGGACTTGGCCATCTTTATTTCTAGATCGAGGCTGCTCCCCACCACCGGGCTTGGAAACATTTACATTTGGATTTAGTGGTCTTCTGTCTGTCATTTTTTCTTCCTTAAATGCCTGAAGGGCTTTCTAGAAAAATAGCAGCCTCTGAGTCATTAAATACTCGGTTATATCAGTCTCACTGAACCTCTGGTGGTCAAGGGGTTAGCACTGAGGCTAGCAAATAGCCATCTGCAATTCTACTGTCTTCTTTGAGCCATTTTCTTCCGGCCGCTTTTCGGCGTGCATTGTTCAAGTCGGATGTAAACGAGGGTCAGCACCAATGCATTTAGCTGATTGGTGGGAATGCAAACAGGTGATCAGATGGGGCGCAATAACGCAGGCCTCGAAATCTCGGTGATCCGCTTTTCCACACAGGTCCATCCAAACAGGGCTGCAAAGCCGCCCTGCTTGGATGGACCTCACTTAAAAAATCTAAAGCCCACCAACTGTCTGTGGAAAACCACTGATTTCCACCGGTGGATAATTTCATCCACAGCCGCAGAACTCCCGAAAATTCGAGCCTTGACCCGAATTATCCACAGGCGTAGAAAAGATCGGGCAAAGCGCTGTCGTTGACAGCAACCCAGGTAGCCAGAGCCTTTGAGGCTACGCCACACCGTGGTGGTTCTCCCAAAGTGCGATTAGCGTCCGGCGGCTCGCACGGTCACAGCGATGTGATGGATGCCTACTTCTACCAGAGTGCCCACTGCGGCAACTCATACCCCTTTATAGCTGCCCTGCAGCAACCTATCCGCTTGGCCATTTCATTGCGCCAACCTGCGCCCGTCTCTTTCTTCCGGAAAGAGACGGGCGCTCCTACCGCTGCTGCAGCCCACCTCGTACAAGGCTTTGCGGCATTTCCCCTCGTGACAATCGGCGTGACAAACACCGAAGTCACCAGCAACAGCGATGCAGATGATGGTGCCGCAGTCCACGGAATGGACTTCACCTGACTGACAGTCAGGCATGCCCCGGTCATCGCTTCACTGCCTTAACCCGACTCAGGATCTCGCAGCGCTGGTCTCGTCAGCCAGCGCAGCCTCCACCCGCCCACTTCTTCGGAAGTGCTCAGGAGGCCAGATCATGAGATGCCCAAGCTCCCGGTCGTAAGGAGCCGCCAGTCCCGCGTTAGTGGACAACCCTCACAGGTCGCAGGGGCCTTGATCCCTGATAACACTCAACATTCTTGGCGGGATGACGTGGGGAAGGTTTTAAAAGTTTTGGCTTCAAGAGGTGTTCGATCATGGCACTGGTGGGCAGGCGAGATGGACGCAATTTTGGCTATGGGCGACAACTGAGTTATGCCGGGCCGCAGGCGCTGAAAGATCTATTTGGCGGCGGGCATTACGGCACGGTCAAAGCGCACAGTGATCGTTGGCGGGCGTTTGTGCGCTGGTATCGGTCCGAAGGTGGGCCGGGATTCAACGATGCGAGGAAGATCAATCGGCAGACCTTGCTGGACTACGCCGGGTACCTACGCCAGCAAGTTGAACACGGTGAGCTTGCCATCGCGACTGCGCAAAACCGATTGTCCAGCGTCAACAGAACCATGGCAGCGCTTCGCGGTGATCAGTATGTAAGGGTGGCGAGTCCGAGCAAGGCGCTTGGGATGCAGCGCACCAGCGTCCGCACCATGCCTCCGCAAGGCCAGGACCGCGATCACGTAAAACGTATCGTCGACGTCCTCTCCGAACATCTGCAGCCGCGCGCCGCGGCCATCGCTCAGTTGGCGCGAGCAACCGGCATGCGCCTGCGAGAGGCCATTTTGGCTGATCTTCCTCGACTGCAAAGGGAAGCCGAACGATACGGCAAGATCAACATTCAAGATGGTACCAAAGGTGGCCGCTCAGGTGCGTCGGCGCCTCGTTGGATCTGGGTGGATAATCATATTCGTGAAGCGCTCACGTACGCCGAGCAGGCCTCTCCCGTCGGAAGCGACAACTTGCTTGCACTGAACGAAAGCTACCTAGACTTTCAACAGCGAATCATCCGCCCTGCACGGGACATCCTTCACGCGCACAACCTCAAGGGATTCCACGAATTGCGTGCGGCCTACGCATGCGAACGGTATGAGCAGATTACAAACCAACTTGCGCCAATCAAAGGAGGTAGTTGCTACCAGCTCGACCAACACCTCGATCAGGAGGCACGCGCACAAATCAGCTATGAGCTGGGGCACGGTCGTATCGACGTAGTTTCGGCTTACATCGGTGGCCGAGCATGAGCAAGCCATTCGATATGGAGGTATTCCTCGCGGGAGTCATGAGCGGATCGCAAACGACACGTCAGCGCCACCTACACCAAGCAAAAGCCATCCAAGCAGCTATAGCTGTGCGCTGGCACCGAGACAATCCATGGACGTGGCAAAGAAAGCATGTGCTATGGTTTTTGTGCAGGAAAATACGACATCGAGCCGCGTCCACACGTTATTACTATAAGCTGACTGCCGAGTTAATTGCTATGCGATTAAGTAAAAAATGGAGATTTGACACATGAAAGAAACAACGCGAGCTAGGGTCGCCGCCATAGTCGGCGCTGCCAAAAATCAGAAAAAAATAAGTTCTATTTACGATTACTCGACTTCATGCCATAGGAATATTTCAGCTAGCATCTCAAACGGAAAAGTTGAAGGGTATGACTATACAACATCTAGCTTCTTTTCTGGAAGCAGCAACAACTCACTAGACTTCTATGACTACAACAATTCAAAACATGTAAATCTCAAAATGAACGGAAAGAAATTTGATGGCTATGACTACGACACAAAAAAATATTTTAGCGGAACCATAAATGGAAAAAATATTTCTCTGTACGATTACGATACTGGAACACACTACAACTACAGCATTTAAACGTTAAGAATTAACTAAAAGCGTCACCGATTAAATATGCGTCTGAACTTTATTAGCACTGCCTGACTTATCCAGACCCCCAGATAGTATCAGGCACTGCCTTCCAGCATCGCAAGCTAATCTAGATCTTTTACGTTTTCATGGCCGAACCAGTCCTTCGCTTTTTCAACAACTGCGTCAGATGGCGAGTGATAAAATAAAGCCAAATTTGATTTTGCACGGGTACAGCATACGTAGAGAATTTTACGCGTCCTATTCACCACACTTTCTTTATCCATACGATCAGTAAACAAATAATCAAAGTTATAGGAGTTCCACCGCCCATTGTTCAGAACAACCAGAACATCAGGAAATTCTCGACCTTTGGTTTTATGCTGAGTAGAGAATGGTGTAAATCCTTCAAGATATTTAAATAATTTCTGAAATTGAGAGAATGGGAGCGCGGCCACTTGGTTATAAATATAACGTTTCGACTCCATAAATGATTGAAGGCGATCGTCAACCCTAACAAGGCCACTTACATTTGCCTCATCGATAACTTGCTGTACTGTTTTATCATCGATTTTAGATAAATTGACAATCCTCTCCTTCAGTCTAACTTTATCACTCTTAGATGTGACCGCATGTTCAGTTACGCGAAGAAACTCATTAAAACTTCCATCCAAGTAAAGCTGGACATTTTTTTGTATTTTAAATAAATGTTTTATCAGGTCATCCCTATTACCACCGCCACGCCCCAGCTCACTTCGATCAGATTTCTGATCGTCTATAAGCTGGTCTTTGTCAACATATAAAGAAGCCAGCTCACCATATGGGAAATCCAGCGCTCGATCATATATAGCTTGGTGTTCTGCAATATATATCGCCATGCCGTCTGTGGGATCAACGTCTTTTAAGGCTTTACCAGTCTTTTTATACTTCAACTCGGCCAATACTTCTCCGAACGTTTTTCCCTCGGAGTTAAAAGCAGGCTCCTTTTTCTTAATATAACTTTTGATCCTACGGACATACTCTAAAATCTTATCGCCATCATAAATCCTCATCAACTCACTAAACCCTGCTTTGGCAGCGATAAGGTTATGAGTGAGATTGAGTTCCTTAGCGCCTGATGACTCGGAAAACTCCCAACCCAAATATTCTTTTACAATATTAACGTCATCATTGGATGAATATAGAAATTGTATATGACCATCTTTTACACCACCTTCATTGGTCATATTGGGAGCATTTAAATCTTTAGAAGGAACTTGGAAAAGCCCATCATTCCTAAGTTTGTTTGCCAAATCGATTACATTTTTTGGATTTCTTCTATTTTCTTCTTTCTTTATTTCTCTAACCTGCCCAACCCCCTCCCCTTTGTAAGCATCTAAATCACCAATGCCTTCATCATAAATTGCCTGCATTGCATCGCCAAAAAAACCAATAACATTTGGATCACCAACTCTAGTCAACTGCGCAAGAAGTATATCTACAACTTCCGCCTGAGTATCTTGATACTCATCCACCATGATATATGGATAACAATCTTTCAGTATCCGGCACAGTTTGTCGTATCTTTTAAACATCTCGTTAGCAAGTACAATAACTTCATCATGTGAAATTACCCCATCCCTAAATTTTACGTACTCCTTATACCTAACATCCCCCTCAATAGTATCTAATTTTTCTGGTTCGCCGTTGCCATCTAAAACTTTAAACCCTGATATTTCGTCATCATTAATCAGCGCTAACAAAACCTCCTTTAGTTCTACTTGAAAATGTTTGATTACTCCCCAGAGAAAGTCATGGATCGTAGAAACGTGCAGATTTGGATGGCTGGCTCTGCCCTCAATCTCCCGCACCGCGGCGTTGGTGTAGGTAATACACGCTACGCGT
This sequence comes from Pseudomonas sp. GM102, assembly GCF_000282555.1. Lineage (NCBI taxonomy): Bacteria > Pseudomonadati > Pseudomonadota > Gammaproteobacteria > Pseudomonadales > Pseudomonadaceae > Pseudomonas > Pseudomonas sp. GM102. The sequence goes on from NZ_AKJB01000043.1 coordinate 42,423, forward strand.
GCCAAAGGCTTGAGGGTAACCAGATTCGTTATAACCTCTACCAAAGAGTAAGTTTTACCACTTCCAGCACCGCCACTCAGTAAAAAACTCTTACCCTCACTGATAGTATCAAGAATCTTTTTCGCCTCGTCACTAACCTCCTCTAAGTTCTTCATTTGCGCAACCATTCCAGGCCCTCTTGGATATAGTGAGGAGTCTTCCAATTGGAAAAGTCAGATTTTTTATCAGGTATACTATTAAGCAGGATTTCAATCGCTAACGAAGGCTTTTTGCCAACTGCCTTCTCTGCAAACTCAAATGCATCGCACTCGCCATTTATATATTTGTTGAACCACTTTGGCGTTAGAGATGGAAATTTTTCAGAGTCAGTTCCAAGTAGTGCTTTGTTTAGCGAAAAGAATGCATCTTCGAAGCTTCTTCCATGATAGCCATCGTCTTTAGTCTGATATGCTAGAAAAATACAGCCATCGACATCGACCTTCCATTCGCCTCCGACTTTAGATAAAGCCTTACCTTCAATATTAAGGGAGGTAAAGTAGCCCAAATCCTCTCTGACCTTGCCGTGATAAAATATTAACGATCCATTAGCTGTATGGTCTGCCGCCGGGTCATCAGGACGACATTTTATAGTCTCTATTTTCTGAGTGCCTTTTTTGTATAGCTGGGGAGTAACTCCATCCTTTTCAAAAAGCAATTCTTTAATCCCGCTATCTATATCAGTCAAAATTAAAGCTTTAATACCAATAAAATGGATAAACTTTTCAAAGATTTGAGCATGTGCTCCTACCTCCACAATTGAAATATTCTGTGAAAGTAGAGGTATAGCGCCAGCATCAGGAATTTCTTGGTCAAACTTTCTCATCATTGCTGGTAGAAGAATCTTCTCAGTATCACCCTCAATAAGGATTGCTTTATCAGCAAAAAATAGCTCGGCTCGGTTCAACGTAAGATATTGCTTAAGGAATTTGTAGTGTAGTTCAGCCTGGGCATTGTCATTCACATCATCGGACGAATACTCCGACTTGAGCGCCTTAAGATTTTTTGCGTCCACACTGTTAGCAAGAGGTGACTTCCTCAAATACTTGATATCGTCGAAATCACACTCTGCCACTATATGAGATGAGTGAGTGCTGATAATCGTTTGAAGATGAATCTCCACTCCATCTTCTCTCACCCTGCTTTCTTTCAACAGGGACTTTATATTCTTTATAAAAGTATATTGCATCTGAGGATGTGTATGCGCTTCCGGCTCCTCAATAAAAAGTAAATTAATCGCAGCAGGATTTTCTTTACTAGATCTCCGAAAAGAAGTCATCAGCATTTCTATTTCAAAAATCATGCTGATTAGATTCATATAGCCAAGCCCATTAAAGTGCTCTGGAAGATCATGGGTATCGTGGGTATACATCACAGTTGTATTTCCATCCAACAGTTCTCGATGCTGCAGGGTGGATGCAATCTTAATATGCGTCTCGGACAATCTAGATCCGCCAAACTTTGCAACTTTCCCCAATAATCCAGAAAACATATCCTGATATATTTCGCTCAGTTCCTTATCCGTCGAACGCAGTTGCTTCTTAAAACCCTCGACAGCCTCTTGCTGCTCTTGGTTCTCAGATGTCTTTTTGTATATGATTGCAGTCTGAGAAGAGAGTGTTTTATCATTATCTTTATTCGTAACACTCCGCTTCGCACCGATAGATCTAAATGAAATAACATCAGCCAAACTAATATTTTCTTTAGTCAAGTCTGTGAACACATCCGGATCACTATAGGAAAAACTTTTCTTCCTGACTTGATCAAAGTAAATATGCTGATTTTCCTTAAGAAACAAACTCGAATCGTTGTCATATTTTTCTTTTACATCATTGTAATCATTCCGCATCGCCGTTAACTGCGGATAGCTAACCAAATACTCAAACCCAAGCACTATATGATTATCATCAGGATCCAAGCTCATTATTAACTGGCTTACTGGCGACAAATTATCGATACCATCGTACTCAATATATAACTTCAACGTTATACCCAAGGGGATATAGGCATTCTCTGGACCTATCGGGTCAGCCCCGCTCACCAATTTAATTAAGGCTGCTTTTAAATCGACGTTGAAATCGTCAAAAACTATTTTATGCTTTTCAGAAGAATTTATAAACTTCTCTAATGCAGAGAGCAGCGAAGTCTTTCCGCTATTATTTTTACCCAACACCAGAGAAAGATTGCTCTCAAGGTCAAGAGAGAACCTCTTCAGCAAGCGAAAATTATTAACTTCGATCCTTACTACTTTCATAAACCTATCCTTGTATTAAAATAAATTGCCCCGCAATTAGATATCAGACACATATAGTCCCTGACATAAAATAGTCAGTTAGCAATCAACAAAATTAGAACTATCGATGTGTAAGAGGCTGATATTAATGAGCTTAATCGCTTAAGCGGATTATTTGCATCCATGCTAATCAAGCCTCACCGCTGCCAAGGGTTACATGACCCAAGGAGCTGGCCACTTGCCAGACAGTAGCTAAAGCTTGGTCTACCTTGCAAGCAGCTAGCAAAGGCGCAGCTGGCATCGCACTCTTCGAATGAGAGAGATGTTCTAGATCTCAGGATAAATTTAGAGGTAGAAATTTCAGAAGCTTTATAAATATCAAATAAAAACAATAAGTTATGTTTATATTCGACTCCTGGTGCCGCACCATACAAAACAAAGCCCTCGCAGCAATGCGAGGGCTTTGTTGTTTCTGGCCCCCTCGGATCTGCCGAAGGCCGCAATCTTTAGATCTTCAGATTTCGACCCCGACGCGGATCCAGCTACCTCCCCGGAAGGCCCGCAGGCTGCTCAAAATCATCAGGCAGCCCCAGGAACATTTATTCCCATGCCCGACGGCAGGAACGGTCGAATTTCGTCGATTTCCCCGGCGCTAAGGCGCAACCCCGAGGCTGCAATCAGCCCATCTACTTGTGCTGGACGGCGGGCTCCGACGATGGCGCCTGTCACTACCGGTTGGCGAAGTACCCAGGCGATGGCGATTGCCGCTGCGCTCACCCCGTGCCTTTCTCCAATGCGTGCCATGACGTCAACCAATGTCAGGTTCGCACTCAAACGGGGTTCCTGGAAATCCGCACTTCGGGCCTTGCGCCAATCGTCATCGGGCAGTTGCGAGATGCGTTCACGGGTCATGCTGCCGGACAGCAGCCCCGACTGAAGCGTTGAATAGGCGAGGACACCCATCCCCACTTGCTCACAGAATGGCAGGACGTCCTGCTCGATGTCCCGCATCAAGGCGGAGTACGGCGGCTGGAGCGAAACGATTTCTGTCACTGCCTGCGCCCGCTTGAGTTGAGCGACATCGAAATTCGAGACGCCGATAGCGCGAATTTTTCCTTGATCGCGTGCGGCGGCCAAAGCCGAAAGTGCCATTTCAATACCTTCACTGCTGGCGTCGGCAGGAAAAGCAGGCCAGTGGATCTGGTAAAGATCGATGGTATCGACTTGAAGCCGGCGCAAGCTTGCGTCGATTTCGGCGAGTAAGGATTGGGGGGCCAGGGAGTGCGAAATCTGCTTCGTGACCGGGTCCCAGACCAAGCTGCCTTTGGTGAACACTAAAGGACGTCGCGAGGCCGGCACCCGACGCAGCAATTGCCCCACTAATTGCTCCGCATGGCCCAAGCCATAAACCGCAGCGGTATCAATCCAGTTCACGCCGCGTTCGACGGCATATTCAAGTGCGCTCAGGCTGTCGTTGTCATCCTGCGCTCCCCAACTGTATTCCCAACCGGTGCCGGCGATTGCCCATGTCCCCAGGCCAATTGGCGAAATCAGAAAATCCGATGATCCAAGACGATTCTTTTGCATGGCAACCTCTCCACAAATGATGTGAGAAGTATCTGGGAGAGCTCTCATGACGATAAGATAGGTAATCGTATTTTAACTACTGAACGACATTCATGAGTAATCACCCCGATCTCTCCGAACTCGATGCCTTTGCGGCCGTCGCTCGCCATCGCAGTTTTCGCAAGGCCGCGGACGAGCGTGGCGTTTCGGCTTCCGCGTTGAGTCACGCGATGCGAGCGTTGGAGGCACGCCTGGGTATCAGGCTGCTAAACCGAACCACTCGTAGCGTGACCCCGACCGAGGCCGGCCAGCAGCTATTGGCGACGCTGGTCCCGACCCTGAACCAGGTTAACGAAGCATTGGCGCAGTTGACCTCGATGCAGGAAGTGCCCGCTGGCAAACTTCGCCTCAACGTGGCGCGTCCGGCGGCTCGCGTCGTGTTTGCGAAAGTGCTCGCACCCTTCGTGGCCAGGTATCCACGTATTCAATTGGACCTGATCACCGATGATGGATTGACCGATATCGTGAGTGGCGGGTTTGACGCGGGAGTCCGCTTTGGTGAAAGCCTGGCCGGCGATATGATCGCAGTCCCTGTCGGCGCACCTCAATCGTTCGTGACCGTTGCTTCGGATGCCTATCTGGCCGCTAACGGAATCGCGCACGCCCCTCGCGACTTGCTCGAGCATGCGTGCATTGCCAGGCGTTTTCCCAGTGGCAAACTTTACGCTTGGGAGTATCAAGCAGACGGTCAACCGATACGGTTATCCGTCACAGGCCCACTCATTCTGGAAGACGATGCGCTGATGATTCAGGCGGCGAAAGATGGCGCCGGTATTGCCTATGTCTACGAGGAACTGGTGCGCGACGACATCCGGAACGGGCATCTCAGAGAAATACTCCAGGAATGGAAAGCACCGCCAAGCCGATTCTTTCTTTATTACTCCAGCCGGCGCCATGTGCCACCGGCCTTGAGCGCCCTCATTGAATTCATCAGAGCGGGCGAGGTGCGGACCTGATTTATCTGAGTCCCGTCTGCCGCAAGCGCTAAGCACTTAGCTGCTTGATCCAGTCAAGGCCCGCAACGGTAGAACCGCAAGGACGGTATTCACACCCGATCCATCCTGTGTAGCCACGCTGCTCCAGCGCCGCGAACAAAGCGGCGAAGTCAATATTCCCTGTTCCCGGTTCGTGACGACCCGGGCAGTCGGCAATTTGCACATGGACTGTTCTGTCATAAAACCGAGCCAGAATATCTGCCGCGTTTCCAGTCAGAAGCTGGGCATGGTAAAGATCGAGAATCAGCCCGACACTCGGGAAAGTCTCCAGCACCTGTTGCGCCTTGCTGAAGTCAGACATGTAATAGCCCGGCATCTCTTGCGTACAAATGACTTCGATAAGCGGCCGCAAACCCTGATCCTCGAAGTACTTGACGGCATACTCCAGGTTGCCTTCGAAGATAGGTCCTGCGTCATCCTGCGTTGTAACGCCAGACATGATGTGGACATCCGAACATGCCAGCGCCTTTGCATAGCGGGCGGCCTGGAGCAAACCGTGGCGAAACTCTTCTTCCTTGCCCTGCAAGGCAGCGATGCCTTTGGTAACGCCCGCCGGTGCGGCGAACTGAATCAACGGCAGACTGTATTGCGCCAGGTGATCGGCCAGGAGGCTCGCGTCGAATTCATAGGGCGACGGGAATTCCACCGCCCGAAAACCCGCTGCGGCGGCTGCTTCGATGCGTTGCAGAAAAGGCAATTCATTGAATTGGAAACCGAGATGAGCATTGAACTTGAGCATTGGGTAAATATTCCATCCTTGGGAAGAAACGAAATCATCAGCCTGGAGCATCCTTCGCAGCTCCAGCACTGCATCAAAACAAAGCCCTCGCAGCAATGCGAGGGCTTTGTTGCTTCTGGGGGGGCGTGGGGCTAACAGCATTGGCCCGAACAGTCAGCACAAGAAGTCTCTCAGCCACTAATGAGCAGATCTCCCTCTGCTACGCTTCACAAGCCACTGCTTTCCTCAGTTGTGATTTCCGGTAAGTACGTGGCACCACACGACCGAAAGAAACACCAACGAGTAAGGAACACTCCCATGACTCTTCACAAGATAACCCTGGCGGGTGCGCTGTTGTTCGCTCTGGCCGGCTGCAACTCCATCGCCAGCAGTACCAACACGCTAACCGATGAGCAGATCAAATCTCAGAGCGCTGGCGCGTTAGGCTATTCACCTTCTGACTTGAGTATTGTCAGCCGTCGTACTGAAGGCACGAATACTTATGTCGCGCTGAAAACCAATGATAACCAGCAGTTCAACTGCATCATTAACGGAGGAAACCTGCTGACGCTGGGTATGACCAATCCACCGTCATGCGCGAAAAAGGGTGAACCGATCAAGGTAGCGCCGTTCGGAGGTTAATGACTCAAGGATGAGAGCGCTGGTCGTCGTCCTTGCTGTGAACAGCGCCCTACTCCTGAACCGCTCTCAGTGCCCCGCACTCTGCCCACCATCAACATGCAAGATCTCGCCGGTGACAAAGTTGGCGCTGTCCAGATACACCACAGCCTGAGCAATATCGCTGATCTCTCCCATGTGCCCAACCGGGTGCAAACTTCCCAGTGCTTCGTGAGTTTCCTCACCATGCATCGGCGTCTTGATGATGCCCGGGGAAACCGCATTCACCCGAATGCCACGCTTGGCATACTCAATGGCCAGGGATTTGGTCGCCGCGTTCAATCCACCTTTGGTCAACGAGGCCAATACCGACGGCACGCCGTCAATGGCGTGGTCCACCAGGCTGGTGGTGATGTTGACGATGTGGCCGCTGCCCTGTTTTTCCATCTCGGTGATCGCGAGTTGGGTGATGTAGAAGAAACCATTCAGGTTCACCGACAGCACCGCGGCATAGTCCTCGGGGGTGTAGGCAGTGAATGGCTTGGCGATGAAGATCCCGGCGTTGTTGACCAAGGTGTCGATACGGCCGAAACGTTCGATCGTTTCACGGATGACTCGCTGGGCGATCGCCGGGTCGCCGATGTCGCCGGCAACGGTAAGGATGTCCGGGTCGGTGGATGGCTGGATCGAACGCGAAGTAGCGACGATCCGGTAATCGAGATCACGGAAGGCCTTGACCATGCCTGCGCCGAGACCTTGAGAGGCGCCAGTAATAACGATGACTTTTTTCGAATTGCTCATGATGAACCCTCTACTACTGAATGATGGCTTTGACGGACGCGGTCATGACTGCCCTTGCGCCTCAGCCAGTTGCTTGCGGTATTGGGTAGTGGTGATCCCGGCATAGCCCCAGTTATCGGTGTCGACTTCTTCGATCACGATGTGGGTCAGGTCCGGGCGTTTGTTGAGGACGCGTTCCAGGGTTTCAGTGATTTCGGCGATCACCTGAGCTTTCTGCTCGGAGGTAACGCCATCGCGGGTAATGCGTACGCTTACGAAAGGCATGATGAATCTCCAGTGACCCTCTCATCGGAATGATGGGGAGGCGTTGGAGAGGACTGTATGAGGTGGGGTCAGGGGGATAAAGGTGGGGACGGGAACATCATTAGTGATGTGGTGTAATGAGTTTATGCCCCGAACCTTTTCCTTCGCTGCGAAAGTCTTCACCGTCATTACGAGGCCGACCAAGAAAAAACCGGCCCGGAAAGACGCCGACACACGGTCAAATACACCCGTTGACACCCGCGTCACACGGGAAGAAAATTTAATTGAGAGCGCGAAACCGACTGCCTTCAGGTGGCGATAGTCGATGTAGGAGCCCCGTTGATGACCTGAAAATCAGCGCTCGGGTAAACCTCTCCTCCCCTGCTTGAGGGAGCACAATATCAAGCACCTATTCATCAAAGCAGCCTGATCAGGCTGCTTTTTTTTTGCCCTGGAAAAAGGTTTAGCTGCTTCCAAAAAACGCCCACACCTCTCCATCCGGGCCTTTTCTTTGACCCTGATCACCTACCCGCCACCAAAACCCCGATCCTGTGTAAGCCTCCAACCATCGGACGCGGAATCATTTCGCTACTAAACTCGGGACAAGCATGCTCAGGTGCAGGATCATAGCCAGCACGCGACCGACGCCCACCGGGGCGATCAGGTACACAACAATAGCCAGCCCACTTTAGAGGGCATTACCCAAATGGATAGCAGAACCTTACGTAACCTCATGCGCATTGTGCAGACCGGCTCATTGTCGGCGGCGGCAGAGCATTCCTGTTTGACCGTGCAGGCATTGGCCGCGCAGTTGAACAAGGTCGAAGAGCAGTTCGGTTTTCGGTTGTTTCGTCGCTCCAACAAGGGGCTGACGCTGACAACGCAGGGCACGGAGCTCACGCCCTACATGGACAAAGTGTTGGTCGCCACGCGGCAACTGGAAGAAAAGGTCGCCGCGCTCAAGGTGCCTGGACAGCGCACGCTCAAGGTTGCACTTAACACCACGCTCTCGGTTGACTTCAACCGGCGAATGATCGGACGCCTCATTGAGGTGTTTCCTGATTATCAGCTGGAATTCAGCTACGCCGAGTCGATGGAAAACCTCAGCAAGCTGAAGAATGAAGACTTCGACCTGGCCGTGCTGATCGGGCCGCAACAACCGGGGTTACCCAGCATTGCACTGCCCGATGTGCAGGTGCAGGTGGTGGGTGCTCATTGCGGTCAGGAAAACGATCCGCTGATGCTGCTCGGCAATAAGTTTCAGGTACGTCCTGCCGACGATTGTCCGTATTCCCACAGCTTCTTGCGTTTTCTCGACGCCGGCCTTGGTAATTACGAGTCAGGCAAGCGGATGATCTATTCCTGCAGCGAGACCCTGACCCTGTCATTGATCACGCAAATGGACGGCCTCGGCATGGTTTCCCGTGAGGCGGCCCTGCGTAACGGCTTGACCATTTTCCCGGATTTCGAGGACTCCCTCGAAGTACGGCTGGCGGTCAATAACCCCGAGCTGTCGGGCCAGGCTCTGAACGACGTGGTCGCTCTGTCGCTACATGAACGATCCGAGCGCGATGTACGCAGCCGTTCCCACCGCTACGCTGAGAAAGAGGTTTTTGCTGAAATACGCACATAACAACGTCGGAATGGCCGCATAAAACTCCGGGCGATCGAGCTGCACATGCTGATCCTTGATCAACAGCGGCGTGAGGCTGATGGCAGCGACGATCGCCACCGGCAGGTATTCCAGCGCCCGGGCGACCAGGGGTGGCCAATGATCGGTGCTCACCTGCAGCGGCAACGCGCGCGGCAGGAACGTCACGGCCATCATCAACGCGACGACCAGGATCAGGAACGTTTGGTCAGGCATACACCCACCCCGCAGCCCACGAATGTGGCGATGAATACGTTGAAGGGTGAATTGCCGATCAGGCTCAGGACACCCATGCAGGCGACCGCGGCCAGTGCGGCGATCAGTTTATTGCGGGTGTTGCACAGCGATACCAGCACGTAGAGCATCATCGCGGTCAGCGCATAGTCGAGCTGATATTTGATCAGATGCGCCGCGTACTGTGCGCAGATTGCTCCCAGCAAACCGCCCAGCACCCACGATGTGTGGCAATACAGATTAAAGCCAATCAGATAACGCACATTGACCGGCGAGCCCTTGCCCAGTTTGACGCTGTGGAAGGCGAACGATTCATCGGTCAGCCCGCCGGCATAACACCAGCGCTCGAGACGACTGAGCCCCATCGCCTGCAAGGCCTTGGCCATGTAGACCGACATCAGCATGTGCCGTGCATTGATCAGAAACGTGGTGAGGATGATGGTGGTCAGCGATGCGCCGCTGGAGATCAGCGCCAGGGCGGCGAACTGCGAGGCACCGGCATAGACGAACAGGCACATCGCGACCGGCAGCCATACAGGCAATCCGGCATTGACGGCCATCAAGCCGAACACAAACGACACCGTGAAGTAGCCCGCAATAACCGGGCTCGCTTCAGCAAACGTGCGCGAGGGCTGGGGCTCGACCATCAGCGGCTGGCTGCTGGACGTCTCATTCATAGGTCCCTCTCAAAGGTAGTTTCGCCACGCGGCTCGCAAAAGCCCTGGGCACTCCAAAAACGTTTGCCGGCAAGGTTAGCATCGTCAACGAACAGGAACATCCGCAGCACACCGACCCGTTTCATGTCTGCCGACGCCGCTTCCACCAGACGCTGACCGACGCCTTGGCTGCGATACACCGGGCTCACCGCCAGGTGATTGATGGTGCCACGGCTGCCGAGCATGCCGCCCAACACCGCGCCGACCACTTCACCACGGATATCGAGCGCGAGGAACGCGGTGGTGGTTTTCTGCACCAACACACCGCGCAGGCATTTGGCGTCCTGCCATTCACAGAACGACACTTCTTCGAATTGTCGAAAGAAGCGCTCCAGGCGCTGGGCATCCTTGGCCGTCGCGCGTTGCAACATTACCGGTGCAGGGCACTCGGCAATGTGCATCATGGGGTCGAGCTGTTCAGCGAACAATGTCGAAAGCGGTCCCGGGCCGCGAGAACGAAATGGCCAGAATCTGCCGATAGGCCATTTCGTGAGCGTGGGTGTTGCGTGCCGGTGTCACGTAGTGACGCATGTCGCGATCGAGGAAGTAGGTCGTGTCGAGGATTTCCAGATAGGTCGTCGCCGCCAATTGTTCCTGTTGGGCCGAATACAAACGGCTCTCCGCACCATCCACGTTGTTGCGGCCCCAGAAATGCACACCGCTGAACGGATAACCGTCGCAGTGAATACCTTCAGGGGTAATTTCCAGTTGCTTGCCTGGCTTGATTTCGATGCGGATCTGATGGATCTGGCATTGCCAGATTTCGTCGTGCAACTCAGGCGGCAATACGTTTTTGTACACCTCGAAATCCGCATCGATGAGGCTGCGCATCACCGGCGAATTGATGACTTCATTGGAGAAGTCCTGAAAGTGCCGCTCAAGTCCGCCGACATAGCTGTTATTGGCCTTTGATTGCACGTAGGCGCGGTGTTCCAGCTGCGTCAAGTCACGGGTGACCGGGTTGTATTCGAAATCGCTGTAACGACGGAAACGCATGCCTGCATCGGCTTGGCCGTAATAACTGTCCGGCTCCATGCTTTCCCAACTTTTGGTCAATCTGACGAAGTCGGAAAAATGACCGAAGAGATTGAAGTCGGCTCCCTGGACGTTGACATATTTGTCGCGCCGTAGCGATTCGCCAACTTCTCTGTTCAAAACGATCATTACTAGGTCTCCACTGCATTTAGCGGCTTAATCTAGTAGGTGCGGGATTTGCGGCCCATGAGAAAGAATTTCAGGCATATCAAGCGCTGATTGAAACGCGCTATGAAGTTGCTTTAATTCGACTTTTTACGATCGAAAACAGCCATTTTTCGTATTTTCCTACGGTCATGAGGCGAAAAAAAACCCCGAACCAGTCGCAATACCTTTCATTTAAGAGAGTCTTGAGTCCGTGAAAACCTGTGGCGAGGGAGGCATGCTCGCGCTTGAGTGAGTAGCACTCACAAAAATCGGCAATGGTTGTCAGATTTTTGGGGCCGCTACGCAGCCCAACACGAGCAAGCTCGCTCGCCACAAAAGTAGGACATGACTGAGGAGCCGCACTTAAGTGAACAGCATTGCGAACGACTCAGCCGATCATCAAAAGATGTTGATCGGGTAATCCACGAACACCCGCAGTTCGTTGCCGCTGACGTTGTACTCGCTGGATTTGTGCGACACGCGCAGGATCGAGCTGCGTACCTTCACGCTCAGGTCTTTGGCCGGGCCACTTTGCACGACGTACTTGAACTGGTTGAAGATCTCGCGCTCGGTGCCGCCTTCGCTAGTGGAGGTGGTGATGTTGTCACCGCGCACATAGGCAAAGTTGTAGCTCAGGCCAGGAATACCGAATGCGCTGAAGTCCAGACCGTAGCCCAACTGCCAGCTGCGTTCGTCTTCGGCGTTGAAGTCAGACCAGTAGGAGTTCGCCAGATAGATGGTGTTGCCACCGTCGCCGACGCGACCTTGATCCTTCTGGTAGCCACCGTAGGCGTAGCCCAGGTTGCTGTCGCCGGTGCTGCGTTGATGAGCGAGTGTGAACGAGTGCGGGCCGGTGGCGAAGGTCGCTGCCAGGCTCCAGATTTTGTTGTCGTCGCCGGTAGCACCGCTTTCGCGGACATAGGAATCGTCCAGCTTGGTGCGGTAGCCGTTGAAGTCCAGGGTCAGGGACTGATCCTTGTCGATCGGAAACACGTAGTTGGCGTTCACGTATTGCTTCTTCAGCACGTCTTCGACGTCGGACGCGTACAGCGCAGCCTTGAACTGCTCGGTGAACTGGTAACTACCGCCCAACACGTTGATCGACTTCAAGCCACCGCTGTCACGGCCTTCAGCACTTTTGCGCGATTCGGCGGTGAAGCGACCTGCGTTCAGCTCCAGGCCTTTGATCTCCTTGGAGGTGATCAACGTGCCGGTGTAGCTTTCCGGCAGCAGGCGCGAGTTGTCGTAGTTCAGCACCGGCAGGGCCGGCATCTGGTCGCCATAGGTCAGCGTGGTGCTGGAGAGACGGAACTTGACTGCCGCGCCACCCTTCGACAGGTCGTCAGCCGCGTTGCCGCTATCACCCTGTTTGAAGAAATCGATACCACCGGCGCCGCTGCGGCCCTTGCCGCCATCCAGACGCAGCGCGTACAGACCGAAGGCATCCACACCGACACCGACGGTGCCCTGGGTGAAGCCGGACGAGAAAGTACCGATGGCCGCTTGGCCCCACTCGGCTTTGTCCTGTCGGCCGTCCTTGTAGTCACGATTGATATAGGCGTTGCGCAGCAGCACTTTGAGGCTGCTGTCTTCAACAAAACCCTTGGATTCGGCCTGGTCGTTAGCCATGGCCTGAGTGGCGCTCAACATCCCCAATGCGATCAGGCTGATTCGCTTGTTCAACATGTTATTTTCCTTATTACGGGTTGATACGCGCTGTGTCGAACCACTGAAATGGCGATATCGCGCTCTTTTTTCACCCAAAAACAAAAAGGCCCGCCCACGAAAATTCGCGGCGGGCCTTTTATTGTTTTGTGAGTCATGGCGGTTAGCCACAGGCGTGGGGCGCATCCTATCCGCGCCCTTAATAAGGTGTCAATTTCTTGAATCGTCTGTGAATAGGCGAAAATCGTCTAAGAAATCACTTGTCAGCGATAGCCAATTGCACGGTGTGGCTATCGACGAATTGTTCGAAATGCGTGACTTTGCCATCAGCCAGGGTCCACAAGTGAGCGACCCGGGCATTCATCGGGCGGCCGGTGGCTTTGTAGACTCCACTGTAATTGCCATAGGCAAATACCTTGTCGCCCTGTGCGACGTAGTGCTCGACCTTGAACTGAAAATCGTCCCATTCGGTGGCCAACCGCGTGAAGACGTTTTCGACGATGGCATCGAAACCGACGTAGGTGCCGGCGTATGGAAAACCCGCCGCTTCGGTCCAACGAGCGTCATCGGCCAGCGCCGCGGCGGTGTTGCGCGCATTCTCCTGCGAGTTGGCGCCTTCGTAGGTGCTTTTAATCAGGCTCAGGTTATCCATGGTGACTCCAGGTGAGTTCAATGGGCGCAGCCGTCGAGGCCACAGGCTTGAAACGCGGATGAAGACTCTTTTACCGCAAGCGACTGGCTCAACCATTGAGCGAACGCTTGCGGCTTTCCGAGCCAGGGG
>NZ_AKJB01000044.1:0-66591 GCF_000282555.1 Pseudomonas sp. GM102
GCGAGGCTTGCCCGCGAAGGCGGCCTGACAGCCGCCCAATCTCTTGCAGGCATACGCCAACCCACTGTGGGAGCGAGCCTGCTCGCGATGACGGCCTTACAGGCAAAGATGTTTATTGATCGCTAAAAACATCAGAACCTTCCCACAAGTCTTTCAGGTTGTCCGTCGGAAGTGGCCTCTCTAATCTCCAAAATCCGTTCTTACCCATATATTGCAAGACTACTTGGAGAATCAGATGACGAAGCCCGCTAGCGGCCACGTCCTCTCATCCGCCTTGGACACATTGGTCAAACGTCCTCTAAATCAAGCAGATGACGCGGCGCTTGTCAGCGCGGCCAAAGCTGTTTGGTACTCAAAATTGAATCTTGAGAGTGAAGTTTCAATTTTTCTGAGTCGCCACACAGACGAGGTCGAGCTTCGTCGTGCAGCCTACTTGCTCGAGCGACTTACTCGTTTTTCGTGCGTGTCTGATGGTCGCGTGTCGGAAACTCTCAATGCCCTTGAGCTATTTGAACACTCGGCTTCCAGAGAAGTATCACCACAATCGGCCGTTTCGCTTCGCCATCGCCGTGATGACCTCGCCGTCACTTGGGGGTTAAGTGAGGGGCTTGGGTCTGAAGGCTCAATCCCTCATGTCTTTCCAGACTCGGCACTACGAAGCTGAACAGCGCGCAACGTTTTCCTGAGCTTAAGCTGCATTACAAGAACCCGGCCTAGGTCGGGTTTTTGCTGTCCGCTTGGATAAGTGATGGTGTTTATTCGTCAGGCAAAACATCAGAACCTTCCCACAAGTCTTTCAGGTTGTCCGTCGGAAGTGGCCTCTCTAACCTTCCGATGTCGCTGCCAATTCAGCGACCGGGACTGCAAGCCCGAAGAATCGTTAGGCGCTTATAGGCGCCGCATCAATAAGTGATGTCGGTCGCTCCAATTTTTTAGGAGCTCCACCATGATTGAAGACAATCCCAATTCCCCGGAAACAGACGTAGAAGATGTGGAAACAAACATTGAAAACGAATCCGTTTCCCCCTACGCCTGCCTCAATTCCAAAAAACTCCACGACGCCGCGATCCGTGCACTCGATCACTATCTCGCGCCACCTTCCCGGAAGAAGGCCAAAGCCGGCCAGCGTCCAAGTACGATTTTCGTGGTCGCGCCGAACGTAGATTCCGAAACGCTGCTGGCCCATGCCTGTGAGACCCTGGCTTCGGCGAATGTCATGGCCAGTGAGTTGGCGTTCGACGTCACTGGGCCGGCGTGCAATCTGGCCCTGGGGATTCAGCAGATGATTTCGTTGGCGGAGTTGTCGGTGAACCGGGTGTTGGATCAGGTGGATCCGCAGGGGTAGCACAATGAAAAAAGCCCGTTGGACCTGTGGCGGTCAGCGGGCAGATTTTCATTGGTCGTGAGGGCCTCTTCGCGGGCAAGCCTCGCTCCTACGGGGTATGTGTCGGTTGCCCCCCGTAGGAGCGAGGCTTGCCCGCGAAGACTGACTCTCAGGCGCCAAAAATCTAAACCTTGGCACTCACCTCACTGCGATTAACCAAAGCTTCCAGCGCACAACTCAAACTCGCTGCCTTGTCGCCAATCAACAGATGCCAAACTCCACCATCCAACTGACTGACACCCATGCAACCCAGCGCTTTCAACTGACCCTCCGACAACGCCTTGCCATCCGCCAGTTGCAACCGAATCCGGGTCATCGCCACGCAATCCATTTGCAGCACATTGTCGCCGCCGCCCAGCGCCTTCAGCCATTGCTGGGCTTCTGTGTTCGCCACGGTGGCAGTTTCAGGTACGTCGATAACAGCAACGGGGGAGGTGATAACCGCGCGCCCCAAAGCCGGCATCGCCAACCGTATCTCATCGGCAATGCTGTCTGCCATCGGCCCAACTACGACCTGCAAACTTCCACCCTTACCCGGACGAACAACAGCCATCGCGCCCAACGCTTTCAAGTCCGCATCGGATGCCTTATTGCGATCAACCATGTCCAGCCGCAACCGTGTCGTGCACGCACCCACCGTGATCAGATTCTGCGCACCGCCCAGCGCCTTGATGTAAGCCCCGGCGCGCTCGTTCTTGGTGATCACAACTTTGTCGCCAGTCGGAACATCTTCACGCCCCGGCGTCTTCAAATTGAACCGGCGAATACAGAAATCAAACACCACGTAGTAGATCACCGCATACGCCAGCCCTACCGGAACCACCCGCCAGCCATTGGTGGATTCACCCCAGCCCAGAATCATGTCGATGAAGCCGCCTGAGAAGGTAAAGCCCAGGTGAATGTTCAGCAGGTTGGTGATCGCCATCGACAAACCGGTCAGCAGCGCATGCACCAGATACAGCATCGGCGCGAGGAACATGAAGGCGAATTCGATCGGTTCGGTCACGCCGGTCAAAAATGAGGTCAGGGCCATGGACAGGAAGATCCCGCCCATGACTTTGCGTCGTTCTGGCAAGGCGTTGCGGTACATCGCCAGGCAGGCGGCGGGCAGGCCGAAGATCATCATCGGGAACATGCCGGTCATGAACTGGCCACCTTTCGGGTCGCCGGCAAAGTAGCGTGACAGGTCGCCTGTCACCAGGGCGCCGGTGGTGGGGTCGGTGAAGTTGCCGAACACGAACCACGCCATGTTGTTGAGGATGTGGTGCAGGCCGGTGACGATCAGCAGGCGGTTGAACACGCCGAAGACGAAAGCACCGAAGCTGCCGCTCTCCATCATTAACGTGCCGAAGCCATTGATGCCGTGCTGGATCGGCGGCCAGATGAACCCAAACACGACGCCCAGGCCGACGGCGGCGAACCCGGTGACGATCGGCACAAAACGCCGACCGCCGAAGAATGCCAGGTACTCCGGCAACTTGATGTCTTTGAAGCGGTTGTACAGCGCGCCGGCCATCAGGCCAGCGACGATCCCGGCGAGCATGCCCATGTTGATGCTCGCATCGAGCACTTTGAGGGTGGATATCATCACCAGATAGCCAATGACCCCGGCCAGGCCTGCGGTGCCGTTGTTGTCCTTGGCGAAACCGACCGCGATGCCGATGGCGAAGATCAATGCCAGGTTGGCGAAGATCACCTGACCGGCGTCGTGGATGATCGCGATGTCCAGCAGGTCGGTGTCGCCCAGGCGCAGCAGTAACCCGGCAATCGGCAGGATCGCGATCGGCAGCATCAGCGCACGACCGAGGCGCTGCAGGCCTTCGATGAAATATTGGTACATGGCGAATCTCCCTGGATTTTGTTGTAGTTGTTCAGCTCAGAGGCCAGTGCTGATGACAAGCGTGACGCACCGCGCTGGCGCTGCTCAGCTTGAGCAGGTCCTGGCTGATGCGTCGGCATTCGCTGGCGTCGAGGTGGCGGACGCGGTCCTTGATTTCGCCGATCTGCACCGGGCTCACCGACAACTCGCTGACCCCCAGCCCAATCAACACTGGCGTGGCCAACGGATCGGAGGCGAGGGCGCCGCAGACGCCGACCCAACGGTTGTGCACAGCCGCGCCGGCGCAGGTCTGGGAGATCAGCCGCAGCAATGCCGGGTGCATCGCATCGACGCGGGAGGCGAGGCCAGCGTGGTCGCGGTCCATGGCCAGGGTGTATTGGGACAAATCGTTGGTGCCGATGGACAGGAAGTCCGCGTGTTCGGCCAGTTGCTCGGCCAGCAATGCGGCGGCCGGAACTTCGATCATCACACCCAGCTCCGGGCGTTGGCTAAGGCCGAGTTCGCCGCACAGCGCATCCAGACGCTGGCGGATGTGCAGCAATTCATCGACTTCGGTGACCATTGGCAGCAGGATCCGGCAGCGCGACAACGGGCTGACCTGCAGCAGTGCGCGCAATTGCTGATCCAGCAGTTCCGGGCGGACCTGAGCCAGACGAATGCCGCGTAAACCGAGCACCGGATTTGCTTCCACGGGCAGCGGTAAATAGTCGAGTTGCTTGTCGCCGCCTACGTCGATGGTGCGGATGATCACCGATTTGTCGCCCATGGCATCGAGCACAGCCTGATAGGCGATGCGCTGTTCCTGTTCGTCCGGCGCGGTGTTGCGGTCCACAAACAGAAATTCGGTGCGCAGCAGGCCGACGCCATCGGCGCCATTGGCCAGTGCATCGGCCGCTTCAGCGCTGGAAGCGACATTGGCGGCGACTTCGATTTGCAAACCATCCAGTGTCAGTGCCGGGGTGTGAGCCTGCGCCTGTTGAAGAGCGCGACGTTGTTGATGATCGAGTTGCGCCTGATGCACCTCGACCAGGCGCTCGGCGTTCGGCATCAGTTCGAGACGTCCGCCGTCGGCATCCAGCACCACCGCTTGACCTTGCTCCTGATCGAGCAGCGTCGAACCCAGCGCAACCATGCACGGCAAGCCTTTGCCGCGAGCGAGAATCGCCACATGGGAAGTCGCGCCACCTTCGGCCATGCACAACCCGGCCACACCTTGCTGGCTCAGTTGCAGCAGGTCGGATGGCGTCAGCTCATGGGCCGCGACAATGGCGCCGGCCGGCACGTCGTAATGCCAGGTTTCACCGAGCAGGGCGCGCAGCACGCGTTGTTTGAGGTCGCGCAGGTCGTTGGCCCGTTCGGCCAGCAACGGGCTGCCGAGTTGCTGAAGCACCTCGCATTGCACGTCGATGGATTGGCTCCAGGCGTGAGTCACGGCGCTGCCGTGGTCGATGGATTGATGAGCCGCGTCAAGCAGCGCCGGGTCTTCGAGCAGCGCCAGATGCGCGGCGAAGATCGCTTCTTCGTCGGTTTTTTTGTGCTTCTTCGCTTGGCTCAACGTGTTGTCGATTTCACCGCGTACCTGAGTCAGGGCGGTGTTCAGGCGCTGACGTTGTTGCTCCGGCTGATGATTGCCGGTATCCATCGGCAGGCTGATCGAGTTCAGACGAAACAACGGCCCAGCCACCAGACCGGGAGCTGCACACACGCCGTGCAACACGCCCGCTTCGGCAGGGCGATTGCGTTGGATTTTCGGTGCTGGCGCAGCGGCGTGGCTGTCTTCGGCCAAGGCTGTGGATAACGCCGCCAACAGGGCTTGCAGCGCAGCCTCGGCGTCCGGTCCCTGGCAACTGACTCTGATTTCATCTTGCTCACCGACGGCCAGCCCCATCAGGCCGATCAAACTGTCGCAAGCGGCCGATTTGCCGGCGAAGTGCAGCCAGGATTTGCTCGTGAACTGTTGGGCGGTCTGGCGGATCAGTGCGGCGGGCCGGGCGTGCAGGCCGCCGCGATGGGCGACATGAATATGCCCCTGAACCTCGATGCCGACGACCTCAATGTCGATCTGCACACCGTTGACCGCTTTCGGCACGATGTGCAATAGCGGATCGCCGACCTTCACCGATTTCAGCGTAATCGGCCGCGCCTGAAAGTCTTGGCTGTTAGTCAGGATCATCAGGCTGACCAGGCTTTTGCACTGCTGCGCGACCTGGTCCAGGTCATAACGCAACAACGGCTGGCCATTGCTGACGCGCGCACCTTCCTTGACCAGCATCGAGAAACCGACGCCCTGCAATTCGACCGTATCGAGGCCCAGGTGCAGCAGCAACTCGGCACCGTTATCGGCGCGCAAGGTGATGGCGTGGCCGGTGCGGGCAACGTGGATCACGACCGCTTCACAGGGCGAGTACAGGGTGTCGTTCAGCGGGTCGATGGCAATCCCGTCGCCCATGGCGCCGCTGGCGAACACCGGGTCCGGGACTTTGGCGAGTGTGAGCACCGGGCCGCTGAGCGGGGCGCTGAGGGTCAGCTCTTTATTGTTGTTGTGCATGGCTCGGTCTCATCAATAAAAACTACGGTTCGGATCAACTCGCCCTGTACGGATCAACTTGTCAGCTCCTACGGAGGTATTCATCCGCCAGCAAATAGGCATGGATACCCATCGGTTCAGTGCGTGCGTGTCACTTTGCTCAAATGACGTGGCTGATCGGGGTCCATGCCGCGGGCGACGGCCAAGCCTGCGGCCATGACGTAGAAACTCTGGATCGCCAGAATCGGGTCCAGGGCCGGGTGTTCGGCGCGGCTCAGGGGCAGGTCGCGCTCGGCGACGTCATCCGGCGCGGCCAGTAGCACGCGGGCGCCGCGTTGGCGCATGTCGGCGGCCAGGCTCAGCAACCCGGCCTGCTCGGCGCCGCGCGGGGCAAAGATCAGTAATGGGTAGTTCTCGTCGATCAGCGCCATTGGGCCGTGCCGGACCTCGGCGCTGCTGAAGGCTTCGGCCTGGATCGCCGAGGTTTCCTTGAATTTGAGGGCCGCTTCCTGGGCGATGGCGAAACCGGCGCCACGGCCGATCACCATCAATCGCTGGCAATCACGCAACGCATCAATGGCCAGGCTCCAGTCCTGTTGCGCCGCGTCGCGCAGACCTTCCGGCAGGGCAAGACCTGCTTCCAGCAACTCCACGTCTTCTTTCCAGTGGGCGATCAGGCGGGCACTGGCGGTGAGGGTGGCGATAAAACTCTTGGTCGCGGCGACGCTGCTTTCGGTGCCGGCGCACAGCGGCAGGCTGAATTCGCAGGCGGCTTCCAAGGGCGAGTTCTCGGCGTTGACCATGGAGATGCTCAGGGCGCCGCGCTTGCGCAGCAGACGCAGGCTGTTCACCAGATCCGGACTTTGTCCCGACTGCGAGAAGGCGAACGCGACTTGGCCACTGACCTTCAACGGTGCTTGCTGCATGGTCACCACCGACATCGGCAACGACGCGACCGGGATGCCCAGTTGCTGCATGGTCAGGTAGGCAAAGTAGCTCGCGGCATGGTCGGAGCTGCCGCGAGCGACAGTCATCGCCACTTGCGGCGGCTGACGGCGCAGGCGTCCGGCGATCTCGATCATCGGCGGGTCGAGCTGCTGCAACTGGGCTTGCACGGCCTCGAACGAGGACAGCGCCTCTTCAAGCATTTTTGAAGTCAATGTCTTCTCCTTCGACCATGACGGCGGTCAGTGTGAGTGAGCGGTCCAGCCGCACGCAGTCGGCCCAGGCGCCGGGTTGCAGGCGTCCGCGTTCTTGAAGGCCGAGGTAGTCGGCGGGGAATTGCGAAAGTCGTTGCGAGGCCTCGCTGATCGGTAAACCGATCTTCACCAGGTTGCGCAGGGCTTGATCCATGGTCAGGGTGCTGCCGGCCAGCGTGCCGTCGGGCAGGCGCACACCGCCCAGGCATTTGGTCACGGTGTGGCTGCCGAGTTTGTATTCGCCGTCCGGCATGCCGGCCGCGGCGGTGGAATCGGTGACGCAATACAGGCACGGGATCGAGCGCAGCGCCACGCGGATCGCGCCGGGGTGCACGTGCAACAAGTCCGGAATCAGCTCGGCGTATTTGGCGTGGGCCAGCGCCGCGCCGACGATGCCCGGCTCGCGGTGATGCAGCGGGCTCATGGCGTTGTAGAGGTGGGTGAAACTGCTGGCACCGGCCGCAAGCGCAGCGACGCCTTCCTCATAGCTGCCCAGCGTATGGCCGATTTGCATACGCACGCCGCGAGCGCTGAGGGCGCGGATCAAACCGTCGTGACCGGCGATTTCCGGGGCGATGGTGATCACCCGGATCGGCGCCAGCGCCAGGTATTCTTCGACTTCGGCCATCAACGCGGTGTGGGCGAAATTCGGCTGAGCGCCGAGTTTGCCGGGGTTGATGTATGGGCCTTCGAGGTGCACGCCGAGGACTCGGGCACTGCCTTTTGGCCGCTGCTCGCAGAACTCGCCGACGTCCTTGAGCACTCGCGAAATCTCTTCGTTCGGCGCAGTCATGGTGGTCGCCAGCAGCGATGTGGTGCCAAACCGCACGTGGGTTCTGGTGATGGTTTCGAAGGCGGGCGCGCCTTCCATGATGTCTTTACCGCCGCCGCCGTGAACGTGCAGATCGATGAAACCCGGCAGCAGGTAAGGCAGGTCGTTGTCCGCTGGGTCGCACGGCTGGCCTTCGATAGACACGACCTTGCCGTGTTCGTGGATCAGCCGGCCGCGAACCCAGCCGTGGGCGGTGAGGATGTTGTCTTCGGACATGATCGGTTCTCGTTTGCTCGTTTAGCGACGAAGCTCTTTATCTGCGGAGCTCTGCGACAAAGTCGTAGTAGTCGTTGCGGCAATAGGTGTCGGTGACTTCGATGGGCGTGTTGTCTTCCGTGTAGCCGACCCGGGTCATCAGCAGCATGGCGGTGCCGGGAGCGATACCCACCAGGGCGGCGAATTCGTCCGAGGCGTTGATCGCCTGAATGTGTTGCAGGGCGCGGACTACCGGTTTGCCGATGCCGTCGAGGTATTCGTAGAGTGAATCGCCCACCGCTTGCGGCTTGGGAATGATCGAGGCGGGCAGGGTGCTCATCTCGATCGCCATCACTGTGTCGTCGGCTTTGCGCAAGCGTTTGAGCCGCGCGACTTTGTCGTTGGGCGACAGGCCAAGGCGGATCAGTTCTTCGTGGGTTGGCGGGGTGATTACCCGTTCCAGCCATTGCGAGCCGGGGACGAAGCCCTTGAGCCGGAGCATTTCACTGAACCCCGAGAGTCGCGACAGCGGTTGTTCCAGGCGTGGCGTGATGAACGTGCCTGAGCCTTGATTGCGCCGGATCAGGCCTTGCTCGAACAGCACTTCCAGTGCTTTGCGCGCGGTGACGCGGGAGATGCCCAGCAGTTCGCTGAGATTGCGCTCCGACGGCATGGCCTGCTCGGCTTTCCACTGGCCGGCATGGATCGCCGCTTCCAGATTGCGCGCCAGTTGCAGGTACAACGGCGTGGGCTGGGTGTCGTCAGGGCGTAGGGCCTGGAGGTCATTCATGTAGGTTTGGTCCGATGCGGATGTGGGATTGTTGTCGCCCGGTTGTGGGACGAAACCTAATACCACTTAAATACCATGTCAATGCCAGTACTTTACTGTGGGCGCGATAAAGCCTGGTGTGCTGGAGGCTCTTAAGGGAGGCTGGTTCTAAGTGGTATTAGAGAAGGGGGTTTTGAAAGCAAAGATCGCAGCCTTCGGCAGCGCCTACAGGGGGAATTGGTATCTACCCGGTAGGCGTTGCCGAAGGCTGCGATCTTTTGAATTTATTTTTCGATGCCGACCGAAGGTAGTCACTCGATCGTTCCTACGCTCTGCGTGGGAATGCCTCTACGGACGCTCCGCGTTCGGCTTTAAGTGGGACGCGGAGCGTCCCAGGCTGCATTCCCACGCGGAGCGTGGGAACGATCATCAAGAAGCTCGTCGCCAGCTTTGAAGGTAGCCGTTAAGGGCGAATCTCAATCATCGTGCCATCCGGCACCAAACCCCAAACCTCGCGCATGTCCATATTGCGCATGGCGATGCAGCCATCGGTCCAGTCCAGTGTATGGAACAGGTCTTCGGGGTTGTCTTCGGTGTCTGGGGTGCCGTGGATCATGATCATGCCGCCAGGCTCGACGCCTTCGCGCCGGGCACGGGCGGAGTCGCTGATATTAGGGTAGGAGATGTGCATCGCCAGGTTGAAACGTTCGCTGATCTTGCGCCAGTCGACCCAATAAAAGCCTTCGGGGGTGCGCTTGTCGCCCTCCATCAGCTTCGGCCCCTTGGGGCGTTTCCCCAGGGAAATGCGATAGGTCTTGATCGGCTTGCCATCATTGATCAATTGCAATTGATGGGCTGATTTGAGAACCAGAACTTTATCGATGACTTTGCCATCCAGCGTTTCCGTGGAGGAAGCCTGGGTGACAGCGACGAACGATAAGCAAAAAACAGCAAGCAACCAGCGCATTGAAACGATATCCCTAGGAGGTGTCGCGACTATTTATTTTATAGGTGCTTTTATGTGTAGCAGCTTTAAATGATGGCAGGCTGGACCAGCGGCGGGATCGATTCGGACCGCACGGGGTAGACCTCCGTCCGCCGGTCAGCGAAGAAGCATTCTAAGGTACGGCCCACCGTGCGGAAAGCCAGTTCGGCCCAAGGGATGTCGGCTTCTTCGAACAGTTGCACTTCCAGGCTCTCGGGACCCGCGGAAAAATCCAGGTCCACCAGCTCTGCGCGAAAGAATACATGCACCTGGCTGATGTGTGGCACGTCGATCAGCGTATAGATACTGAGGTTGCGCACCCGGGCACAGGCTTCTTCGGCGGTCTCGCGAATGGCGGCCTGTTCGATGGTCTCACCGTTTTCCATGAACCCGGCGGGCAGGGTCCAGTAACCGCGCCGTGGCTCGATGGCGCGACGGCACAGCAGCACCTTCGAACCCCAGACCGGCACGCAACCGGCGACGATATTGGGGTTCTGGTAATGGATGGTATGACAGCTATCGCAGACAAAACGCAGGCGCGAATCGCCTTCGGGAATACGCTGGGTTACCGGGTTGCCGCACTGGCTGCAAAATTTCATGCTTGGGTTCCTGAATGCTGCGCCTATCTTGGCGTGCAGCGGTGTCGGTCGGCAAGTTGTCGTTTCGCGACATGAGGCTGTTCGGGGCTTGGGCGGCCGGTGCGATTGGTGCATGATGCAGGGTAAGGCACAGATCGAGAAGACTCATGCTGGACGAGCTACTGCACCGGGTAAGCAATCACACGCCGCGTACGCTGGAAACAGACCGACGTTTCCCTGAAGCCGCGGTATTGGTGCCTATCACGCGCAGTGACGAACCGGAACTGGTCCTGACCCTTCGCGCCAGCGGGCTCTCGACCCATGGCGGCGAAGTCGCCTTTCCTGGCGGTCGACGCGACCCCGAAGACCCAGACCTGATTTTTACCGCCCTGCGCGAAGCCGAAGAAGAAATCGGCCTGCCGCCGGGGCTGGTTGAAGTGATCGGCCCGCTGAGCCCATTGATCTCCCTGCACGGCATCAAGGTCACGCCCTATGTCGGCGTGATTCCGGATTTCGTCGAATACCAGGCCAATGACGCCGAGATCGCCGCGGTGTTCAGTGTGCCGCTGGAATTCTTCCGCAAGGACCCGCGCGAGCACACCCACCGCATCGACTATCAGGGCCACAGTTGGTACGTGCCGAGCTACCGTTATGGCGAATACAAGATCTGGGGACTGACGGCGATCATGATTGTCGAGTTGATCAACCTGCTCTATGACGCGAAAATCAGCCTGCATCAACCCCCCAAGAGTTTTATCAACACCTGAAGCCATCGTTCGCATGGCATGAGTCTGCGGCTGCCTGAGCCTTTGAGGACAATAAGATGAAATACCGCCTGGGCGACGCCCGCGTCGACACCCATCCGCAGAGCTGGGTCGCCCCCAATGCCGTGCTGGTGGGCAAGGTCAAACTGGAAGAGGGCGCCAACGTCTGGTTCAACGCCGTGTTGCGTGGCGACAACGAACTGATCCTGATCGGCAAGAACAGCAATGTGCAGGACGGCACCGTGATGCACACTGACATGGGCTACCCGCTGACCATTGGCACCGGCGTGACCATCGGCCACAACGCGATGCTTCACGGCTGTACGGTGGGCGATTACAGCCTGATCGGTATTAATGCGGTGATTCTCAACGGCGCGAAAATCGGCAAGAACTGCATCATCGGCGCCAACTCGCTGATCGGTGAGGGCAAGGAAATTCCGGACGGTTCGCTGGTCATGGGCTCGCCGGGCAAAGTCGTACGCGAGTTGACCGAGCCGCAAAAGAAGATGCTCGAAGCCAGCGCCGCTCACTATGTGCACAACTCGCAGCGCTACGCCCGCGATCTGGTCGAGCAGGAAGAATGAGCACCACTGAACGACCGGTTCCATCGCCGTGCGTGAACATTTGTGCGCTGGATGAGGATGACATTTGCACCGGGTGTCAGCGCACGGTGGAAGAAATCACCCGCTGGAGCCGGATGGACAACGCAGAGCGGCGCAAGGTGTTGGGGTTGTGTCATGAGCGGGCGAAGTCGAGTGGGTTGATCTGGATGCTGCCATCCAAATCCGATTCCTGATGGTTGTACGCGGTTCTGTGGCGAGGGGGCTTGCCCCCGTTGCGCTGCGAAGCGGCGCTAAACCTGCGACTTTGTTCTTTCAGGCGTATGGCATTTGCTGATTTCACGACTGCTGCGCAGCCGAACGGGGGCAAGCCCCCTCGCCACAAAGCTCCCTAGCCACAGGTTATCTATGCGTTGAGGATGAAGTACCCTGTGCACCAAAATCGACAGGTACTTTCGCCCCATGCTCTTCCTGATCGCCTACATCAGCAGCGTCGTGCTGATCAATTACGCCTTCTCCAGCGCCCCGCACCTGGACATCATCTGGTCGGCCTGGGGTGGGCTGGTGTTCGTGTTGCGGGACATGGTGCAAACCCGTTTCGGCCACGGCGCGATCGCGGCGATGCTGGTGGCGTTGGTGCTGTCCTATGTCACTTCTGACCCGTCTATCGCACTGGCCAGCGCGATCGCATTCGCCGTGTCCGAGTGCATCGACTGGCTGGTGTTCAGCATCACCAAGCGACCATTGCATGATCGCCTGTGGATAAGTTCGGCCCTGAGCATTCCCCTCGACACCTTCATCTTCTTCGGCATGATCGATGCCTTCACTCCGGCCGTGATCCTCACCGCCATGGGTTCGAAGTTCGCAGGTGTGACAGTCGTGTGGCTGATCATGGCCTGGCGCTTGCGTAATCAGGCCGTCGTCAGCAGAAGCTAAACCCTCAGGTTCATGTAAAATGCCGCGCTTTCTCCCCATGGGAAGCGTGCCAGGCACCGCATCCCTCGATGATCCGCTTCTTGAGGACCTGAGATGACCCGTATCGGAACTCCATTGTCGCCAACCGCGACCCGCGTATTGCTGTGTGGCTGTGGTGAGTTGGGCAAGGAAGTGGTGATCGAGCTGCAACGCCTGGGCGTTGAAGTGATTGCTGTGGATCGCTACGCCAATGCGCCAGCCATGCAAGTCGCCCATCGCAGCCATGTGATCAACATGCTCGACGGCGCAGCCCTGCGTGCAGTGATCGAAGCCGAGAAGCCGCACTTCATCGTGCCGGAAATCGAAGCCATCGCCACCGCGACCCTGGTGGAGCTGGAGTCCGAAGGCTTCACCGTGGTTCCGACCGCTCGCGCCGCGCAGTTGACCATGAACCGCGAAGGTATCCGTCGCCTGGCCGCCGAAGAGCTGGGCCTGCCGACCTCGCCGTACTACTTCGCCGACACGTTCGAGGACTACAGCAAGGCTGTCGACGATCTGGGTTTCCCATGCGTGGTCAAACCGGTCATGAGTTCCTCGGGCAAAGGCCAGAGTCTGCTGCGCAGCGTTGATGACGTGCGCAAGGCCTGGGATTACGCTCAAGAAGGTGGTCGCGCCGGTAAAGGTCGCGTGATCATTGAAGGCTTCATCGACTTCGACTACGAAATCACCCTGTTGACCGTGCGCCACGTTGGCGGCACTACATTCTGTGCGCCGGTTGGCCACCGTCAGGAGAAGGGCGACTACCAGGAATCCTGGCAACCACAAGCCATGAGCCCGGTTGCTCTGGCTGAATCCGAGCGCGTTGCCAACGCCGTGACCGAAGCCCTGGGTGGCCGTGGTCTGTTTGGCGTCGAGTTGTTCATCAAAGGTGATCAGGTGTGGTTCAGCGAAGTCTCGCCGCGCCCGCATGACACCGGTCTGGTGACCCTGATTTCCCAGGACCTGTCGCAGTTCGCACTGCACGCACGGGCGATCCTGGGCCTGCCGATTCCATTGATCCGCCAGTTCGGTCCATCGGCTTCGGCGGTGATTTTGGTGGAAGGGCAGTCGACTCAGACCGCATTTGCCAATTTGGGCGCTGCGTTGAGCGAGCCGGATACCGCGTTGCGTCTGTTCGGCAAGCCTGAGGTCAATGGCCAGCGTCGGATGGGTGTGGCGTTGGCGCGTGATGAGTCGATTGAAGCGGCTCGTGCGAAAGCGACCCGTGCTTCTCAGGCCGTTGTTATAGAGCTGTAAACCGAGGCGCGCCATTCGCGGGCAAGCCTCGCTCCTACAGGTCATTTGTTGAACGCACTACTGTCGTTTGACGTGATCCCTGTAGGAGCGAGGCTTGCCCGCGAAGCTTTTGGCTTCAAGCAACCCGATTCAAATCGTTATGCCGCGTCTCCTTCAGGCACAGCACAGCAATCAGACTGAGCACCGCCGCCCCCGACACATACCCGCCGACATAACTCAAACCGCCCATCGCCACCAGTTTCTGCGCAAAGAACGGCGCCGCTGAGGCTCCGACAATGCCGCCCAGATTGTAGGCCGCCGACGCGCCGGTATAGCGCACGCGGGTCGGAAACAGCTCCGGCAGCAGTGCACCCATCGGCGCAAACGTCACGCCCATCAGAAACAGTTCAATGCACAGGAACAGCGCCACACCCCAGGTCGAGCCTTGGGTCAGCAGCGGTTCCATCAGGAATCCGGACAGAATCGCCAATACGCCACCGATGATCAGCACCGGTTTGCGCCCGAAACGATCACTCGCCCAAGCCGACAGCGGTGTCGCGGCCGCCATGAACAGCACGGCGAAACACAGCAGGGCGAGGAAGGTTTCGCGGGTGTAGCCGAGCGTAGAAACACCATAGCTCAGCGAAAACACCGTCGAGATATAGAACAGCGCGTAACACACCACCATCGCCCCGGCACCCAGCAGCATCGGCGCCCAGTATTGGCTGAACAGCTCGACCAGCGGGATCTTCACCCGTTCCTGACGAGCCATGGCATTGGCGAATACCGGGGTTTCGTGGAGCTTGAGGCGCACATACAGGCCCACCATCACCAGCGCGGCACTGAGCAGGAACGGAATCCGCCAGCCCCACGAACGGAACTGCTCGTCGTTCAGGCTCATGGCCAGGGTCAGGAACAGGCCGTTGGCCGCCAGAAACCCGATCGATGGGCCGAGTTGCGGAAACATGCCGTACCAGGCGCGCTTGCCTTTGGGCGCGTTCTCAGTGGCCAGCAATGCGGCGCCGCCCCATTCACCGCCCAGCCCCAGGCCCTGGCCGAAGCGCAGCACGCAAAGCAGGATCGGCGCCCAGGCGCCAATGCTGTCGTAACCCGGCAGCACGCCGATCAACGTGGTGCACACGCCCATCAGTAGCAGGGAGGCGACCAGTGTCGATTTACGCCCGATGCGGTCACCGAAGTGGCCGAACAGCGCCGACCCCAGTGGCCGCGCAAGGAAGGCGATACCGAAGGTGAGGAACGCCGACAGCATCTGGGCGGTGCCGGAGGTTTGCGGAAAGAACACCGGGCCGATCACCAGCGCCGCGGCGGTGGCATAGACGTAGAAGTCGTAGAACTCGATGGCCGTGCCGATGAAACTCGCGGTGGCTACCCGGGTGGCGGAGTTGGTTGGTTGAGCAGGCGTGGTGTCGCTGAACGTTGTGCTGGTCGTCATGCGGTAATCCCTGACAGTCATGTGCCCCAGTGGAGCGAATTATTATGGTCGAATACCCAGGGATGTGGGTTTAACGCAGAGTGCGGGTAGCACGGGGTATGGCGGGGCTGGGTAAGCGGCTCGATTATAGGAAGGCGGCTAATGATTCAACAAGCGGCTTGGAGGATGCGATGGCTTCTGTGGCGAGGGAGCTTGCTCCCGCTCGGGCGCGTAGCGGCCGCAAACGGCTGAATGCATTCTTTCAGGCTAATCGCGCTGTCTGTGATCGGGCCTGCTTCGCAGTCCAGCGGGAGCAAGCTCCCTCGCCACAGGCAAGCCCCTAGCTACAGGGTGGGGCTGTCAGATTTTGGAAAGGGCTGGCACTGAGCTGGTATGCCAGATCAACACCCGCGTGACGCGATTGTCTTCCGTCTCCAGAATCTCCAGCCGATAACGCCCGATCTTCAGGCAAACCGCGCTGTCCGGAATCGTTTCCAGCGCCTCGGTCACCAACCCGTTGAGGGTTTTCGGGCCATCGCTGGGCAGGTGCCAACCAAGGCTTTTGTTCAATTCGCGAATCGACGCCGCACCCTCGATGACCAAACGCCCATCGGCCTGCGGATGGATGTGCGGGTTATCCAGGCTGTGCTGACTTTCGAATTCACCGACGATCTCTTCGAGAATGTCTTCCAGGGTCACGATGCCCAGCACTTCTCCGTATTCGTCGACCACCATGCCCAAGCGCCGCTGCTGCTTGTGGAAGTTCAGCAATTGCAGCTGCAGTGGGGTGCTTTCCGGTACGAAGTACGGTTCGTGGCTGGCTGCCAGCAGCGCTTCCCGCGTCAGGCTTGAATCCGCCAGCAAATGACGGATCTGCCGGGTGTTGAGCACCGCTTCGACCTGGTTGATGTCGCTGTGGAATACCGGCAGGCGGGTGCGTCTGTTATGGCGCAGTTGCTCGATGATTTCTTCGAGGGAATCGTCCAGATTGATTCCGTCGACGTCACTGCGCGGCACCAGAATATCGTTGACCGTGATGTTAT
Source organism: Pseudomonas sp. GM102 (assembly GCF_000282555.1). NCBI lineage: Bacteria > Pseudomonadati > Pseudomonadota > Gammaproteobacteria > Pseudomonadales > Pseudomonadaceae > Pseudomonas > Pseudomonas sp. GM102. Next base: position 16,299 of record NZ_AKJB01000044.1, read on the forward strand.
CCAGCGCGTGGATACCTGACAGCGAATGCGGGCGAGTGGCGGCGTGTTCGTGATCGTCGTGCCGATCTGCCGGTACCTCGTCTTCGCTTTGCTGCACCACATTGATTTTGCGGGCGAATGGTCGCATCAGCAGTTGGCTGATGGCATTGAGGAGCCAGGCAGCCGGGTAGACGATCTTCAAGGGTATGCCGAGCAGTGTGTTGCCCAGGCTCAGGACAGCATCCGGATAGCGCGCGGCAAGGGTGCGCGGCAGGTAGTCGGCGAACACCAGCAGCACCGCGCTGGCACCGAGACAGGCGATCCATGGACCGTTTTGTGCCCAGGTGAAAATCGCCAGCAAGGTGCTGATGACCACCACCAGCGCGCGACACAGGGTGTTGCAGAGGATCAGGCTGTTGAGTGGGAAACTCAGCTTGGCCACGGGTTTGTCGCTCGAGCGCGAGGCCGTGCGCTGGGCCAGCAGTTGCTGTTGTGCAATTTCGATGGCGGTAAACAGCCCCGACCATAAAATCAGCAGGGCCAGCACCGCGAGCATCGGCCCTATGGGCAAGTCGTCCATTAATGCCGCCCGTCAGATATGCAGAATGTATTCGCGGACCAGCTTGCTGCCGAAGTACGCCAGCATCAGCAGGCAAAAACCGGCAAGGGTCCAGCGGATGGCTTTGTGTCCGCGCCAGCCGAGGCGGTTACGCCCCCAAAGCAGCACGCTGAACACGATCCAGGCCAGGCACGCCAGCAGGGTTTTATGCACCAAATGCTGGGCGAACAGGTTCTCGACGAACAGCCAGCCGGAGATCAGCGACAGCGACAGCAGGCTCCAGCCGGCCCAGAGGAAACCAAACAGCAGGCTTTCCATGGTTTGCAGCGGCGGGAAGTTCTTGATCAGCCCGGAAGGATGCTTGTGTTTGAGTTGATGGTCCTGAACCAGCAGTAACAAAGCCTGGAACACCGCGATGGTGAACATGCCATAAGCGAGGATCGACAAGAGGATGTGGGCGAGAATGCCGGGCTCTTCGTCAATGATCTGCACCGTACCGGCGGGGGCGAACTGTGCCAGCAGCACGGTGGCGGCGCCCAGCGGGAACAGCAATAGCAGCAGGTTTTCCACCGGGATCCGCGAGCAGGCCAGCAGGGTCAGGGCGATGACCGCCGCGGCGATCAGGCTGGCGGCGCTGAAAAAGTCCAGGGCCAGGCCGATCGGTGTCAGCAGATAGGTGATCAGGCTGACGCTGTGGGCCAGCACGGCCAGCACACCGAGCGTGACCAGCAGGCGCTTGTTCGCCTTGGCGCCGGTGGCCAGACGAGTGCCCTGATAGAGGGTCGCAGCGGCATATAAGCAGGCGGCGGCGAGGGTGGTAAGCAAACTGGGTGACAAGGGGAGCATAAATCCTGTTAGGCAAGCCCGAAAGGCGCTGAGTTTGGCATAGAACCCACACAGCACGAAAGACCATGCAACCTGACGGCGAGGTGTCCGCCAGACGCAGTCTTCGCTATAATCCGCGACCTGCCCACGCCGCAGGCTCGCCGAGCACATGTTTATTCCGGTCTGGGCCGCCATTATCCCGGTCTACACAGGGCCTGAAAGGATCGCGCAATGTTTGAAAACTTAACCGACCGTCTCTCGCAGACGCTGCGCCATGTCACCGGCAAGGCCAAGCTGACCGAAGACAACATCAAAGACACCCTGCGCGAAGTGCGCATGGCGTTGCTCGAGGCCGACGTCGCCTTGCCGGTGGTCAAAGACTTCGTCAACTCGGTCAAGGAGCGCGCTGTCGGCACCGAGGTGTCGCGCAGCCTGACGCCGGGCCAGGCCTTCGTGAAAATCGTCCAGGCCGAACTCGAAAGCCTGATGGGCGCGGCCAACGAAGACCTGAACCTGAGCGCCGTTCCTCCTGCCGTCGTGTTGATGGCCGGTTTGCAGGGTGCGGGTAAAACCACCACCGCCGGCAAACTGGCGCGCTTCCTTAAAGAGCGCAAGAAGAAGTCGGTCATGGTCGTGTCCGCGGACGTTTACCGTCCGGCGGCGATCAAGCAGCTTGAAATGCTCGCGGGTGAAGTGGGCGTTACCTTCTTCCCGTCCGACCTGAGCCAGAAGCCGGTCGAGATCGCGCAAGCCGCTATTAAAGAAGCAAAACTGAAATTCATCGACGTGGTCATCGTCGATACCGCCGGTCGTCTGCACATCGACGAAGAGATGATGGGCGAGATCAAGGCGCTGCACGCCGCGATCAACCCGGTCGAAACCCTGTTCGTGGTCGATGCAATGACCGGCCAGGACGCCGCCAACACGGCCAAGGCCTTCGGCGATGCGCTGCCGCTGACCGGTGTGATCCTGACCAAAGTCGACGGCGATGCCCGTGGCGGTGCCGCGCTGTCGGTACGTGCCATCACCGGCAAGCCGATCAAGTTCATCGGTATGGGCGAGAAGAGCGAAGCGCTCGAACCGTTCCATCCTGAGCGTATTGCGTCGCGCATCCTTGGTATGGGCGACGTGCTCAGCCTGATCGAGCAGGCCGAACAGACCCTCGACAAAGACAAGGCCGATAAACTGGCCAAGAAGCTGAAGAAGGGCAAGGGCTTCGATCTCGAAGACTTCCGTGATCAGCTGCAACAGATGAAAAACATGGGTGGCCTCGGTGGCCTCATGGACAAACTGCCGAACATCGGTGGTGTGAATCTGGCGCAAATGGGCAACGCCCAGGGCGCGGCAGAGAAGCAGTTCAAGCAGATGGAAGCCATCATCAACTCCATGACCCCGGCCGAGCGCCGCGACCCTGAGCTGATCAGCGGTTCGCGCAAGCGCCGGATCGCCATGGGTTCCGGCACTCAGGTGCAGGACATCGGTCGCTTGATCAAGCAGCACAAGCAGATGCAGAAGATGATGAAGAAGTTCTCCGCGAAAGGCGGAATGGCCAAAATGATGCGCGGCATGGGCGGTATGTTGCCCGGCGGCGGCATGCCGAAAATGTAAAAAATTCGCGCCGGCAGTCATGTCGGCGCTGCCCACATGGAAGTGGGATCTCCAGCAAACCCGCACTTGGCGGGAGCTGACTGGCCGTTTTCAACGACGGCTCTATAGCAAATCTGGATGGCGACCGATAGGCCGCCGGAAAAAGACATTTGCAAAAGTCCGGATATTCCTTAGAATATGCGGCCTTTCGGGCACCTATGCCCGCTGTGCCTTTAGATTTGCAGCACCGACTACAGGAACGATGTTCACATGCTAACAATCCGTCTTGCCCTTGGCGGCTCCAAAAAGCGCCCGTTTTACCACTTGACCGTAACCGACAGCCGCAACCCGCGTGACGGTTCGCACAAGGAACAGGTTGGTTTCTTCAACCCTGTTGCTCGTGGTCAAGAAGTTCGTCTGTCCGTGAACCAAGAGCGCGTAGCCTACTGGCTGAGCGTTGGTGCACAACCTTCTGAGCGCGTTGCTCAGTTGTTGAAGGAATCTGCTAAGGCTGCGGCCTGAGCAATATGAGCGCGACGCCAGCTGTTGCCGATGATTTGATCGTTATTGGCAAAATTTATTCTGTTCATGGCGTTCGCGGCGAAGTGAAGGTGTATTCCTTTACTGATCCGACTGAAAACCTGTTGCAGTACAAAACCTGGACGCTCAAGCGCGAAGGCAATGTGAAACAGGTCGAGCTGGTCAGCGGACGTGGGAACGACAAGTTCCTGGTCGCAAAGCTCAAGGGTCTTGATGATCGTGAAGAAGCACGTCTTCTGGCTGGTTATGAGATCTGTGTGCCGCGCAACCTGTTCCCTGAATTGACCGACGGCGAGTACTACTGGTACCAGCTGGAAGGTCTGAAGGTTATTGATCAACTCGGGCAATTGCTCGGGAAAATCGATCATCTTCTGGAAACCGGCGCCAATGATGTAATGGTGGTCAAGCCTTGCGCTGGCAGCCTGGATGATCGCGAACGCCTGTTGCCCTATACGGAGCAATGCGTGTTGGCTGTCGACCTTGCCGCAGGCGAGATGAAGGTGGAATGGGATGCGGACTTCTAAGCGTGGCTAACTTGCGCGTAGAAGTGATCAGTTTGTTTCCCGAGATGTTCTCCGCCATCAGCGAGTACGGCATCACCAGTCGGGCGGTGAAACAGGGGCTGTTGCAGCTCACCTGTTGGAATCCGCGAGACTACACGACGGATCGACATCACACTGTGGACGATCGCCCATTTGGCGGTGGTCCGGGCATGGTGATGAAGATCAAGCCCCTGGAAGATGCATTGGTTCAGGCCAAGGCAGCAGCCGGGGAGGCGGCGAAGGTAATTTACCTGTCCCCCCAAGGCCGTCAACTGACTCAGTCGGCGGTACGCGAGTTGGCGAATCTGGATGCATTGATCCTGATTGCCGGCCGCTATGAAGGCATTGACGAGCGTTTTATTGATGCTCATGTCGATGAAGAGTGGTCGATTGGCGACTATGTACTGTCTGGCGGCGAGCTGCCGGCGATGGTCCTGATCGATGCGGTTACACGACTGCTGCCTGGAGCTTTAGGGCATGCAGACTCCGCCGAGGAAGATTCCTTTACGGATGGTTTGCTGGATTGCCCGCACTACACCCGACCGGAGGTGTATGCGGATCAGCGTGTTCCCGACGTATTGCTAAGTGGCAATCACGCGCATATCCGGCGTTGGCGTTTACAGCAGTCCCTTGGTAGGACCTTTGAACGACGCGCCGATCTTCTGGAAAGCCGCTCGCTTTCTGGAGAAGAGAAGAAGCTGCTCGAGGAATATATCCGCGAGCGGGACGATAGTTAACAACGTATCGATGGTAGATCCGACGATTTACCTTAGGAGCACAGCATGACTAACAAAATCATCCTTGCACTCGAAGCAGAGCAGATGACCAAAGAGATCCCTACCTTTGCCCCGGGCGACACCATTGTCGTTCAGGTGAAAGTGAAGGAAGGCGACCGTTCGCGTCTGCAAGCGTTCGAAGGTGTTGTTATCGCCAAGCGTAACCGCGGCGTAAACAGTGCTTTCACCGTTCGTAAAATCTCCAACGGTGTTGGCGTAGAGCGTACTTTCCAGACCTACAGCCCGCAAATCGACAGCATGGCCGTTAAGCGTCGCGGTGACGTACGTAAAGCCAAGCTGTACTACCTGCGTGACCTGTCCGGTAAAGCAGCTCGCATCAAGGAAAAACTGGCTTAAGTCCAGCTTCCGATGCAGAAAAAAGCAGCCTACGGGCTGCTTTTTTGTTGCCTGCGATTTACCTGTAGGAGCGAGGCTTGCCCGCGAAGACGGACTTACATTCAACATTGATACTGGCTGATATGACGTCTTCGCGGGCAAGCCTCGCTCCTACAGGGGGGCACGACGTGGTCACCGCAATTGCATCAGCACTGTGAAGGCCTCTGCAGCTATGAAAGACTTACTCTCGGATTCCAGCTACCTGAGCCTTTATGCCCGCCATCGATCATCCACTAATAGACCAATTCCTAGACGCTCTGTGGCTGGAGAAAGGCCTTTCCGATAACACCCGCGATGCCTACCGCAGCGACCTGGCCCTGTTCAACGGCTGGTTGCAGGAAAAAGGGTTGGAGTTGATCAATGCCGGCCGCGAATTGATCCTCGATCACTTGGCCTGGCGTCTGGAGCAAAACTACAAACCCCGCTCGACAGCGCGATTTCTCTCCGGCGTGCGTGGCTTCTATCGCTATTTGCTGCGGGAAAAGCTGATTGCAGTCGATCCGACCTTGCGCGTCGATATGCCACAACTGGGTCGACCATTGCCTAAGTCCTTGTCGGAAACGGATGTGGAGGCCTTGTTAAAAGCACCTGATCTGAGCGAAGCCATCGGCCAGCGCGACCGCGCCATGCTCGAAGTGCTTTACGCCTGTGGCTTGCGGGTCACGGAGCTGATCAGCCTGACGCTGGAGCAGGTCAACCTGCGCCAGGGCGTGCTGCGGGTGATGGGCAAGGGCAGCAAGGAGCGGCTGGTGCCGATGGGTGAAGAGGCGATTGTCTGGGTCGAGCGCTACATGCGCGATGCCCGTGGCGAGCTGCTGGGCGGACGTCCCAGCGATGTGCTGTTCCCCAGCCTGCGTGGCGAGCAGATGACCCGACAAACCTTCTGGCACCGCATCAAGCACCAGGCCAAGGTCGCCGGTATCGGCAAGTCGTTGTCGCCGCATACCCTGCGCCATGCCTTCGCCACGCACTTGCTCAACCATGGTGCCGACTTGCGGGTGGTGCAAATGCTGCTCGGCCACAGCGATCTCTCGACCACCCAGATCTATACTCACGTCGCCCGCGCACGTTTGCAGGACCTGCACGCCAAACATCACCCACGCGGCTAGCGCAGCTCCTGGCATGGGAATGCTGGCCTGTGGTGAGGGGGCTTGCCCCCGTTGGGTTGCGAAGCAGCCCCTTTTTGGCGATCTCTATCCGATATATGGACCGAGGCGTGAGGATTGACGACTGCTGCGCAGCCGAACGGGGGCAAGCCCCCTCGCCACGGGGGCCTTATGTGGTAGGCTTTGCCGGTTTGTACGATGGGCGGTTATGACCCGGTGTTTCGGCACGGGTGTTCTGATCGTCCCATTTGTCCGCCTTCAGGAGTTCTCATGCGTCTGACCCAGATTTTCGCCGCCGCAGCCATTGCGTTGGTCAGCACCTTTGCCGTCGCCGATGACGCGGCCGACAAAGCCATTCGTAAAAGCCTGGAAAACCTCAAGCTTGACGTGCCGGTCGAAACCATCACCGCCAGCCCACTGCCAGGTCTGTACGAAGTCAAGCTCAAGGGCAGCCGCGTGCTTTACGCCAGCGCCGACGGCCAGTATGTCGTTCAGGGTTACCTGTTCCAGCTCAAGGACGGCAAACCGGTCAACCTGACCGAGAAGACCGAGCGCCTGGGCATTTCAAAACTGATCAACAACATTCCAGTGGCTGAAACCGTGGTTTATCCGGCCATCGGCGAAACCAAGTCGCACATCACTGTTTTCACCGACACCACCTGCCCGTACTGCCACAAGCTGCACGCGGAAGTGCCGGCGCTGAACAAGCTGGGTATCGAAGTGCGTTATGTTGCGTTCCCGCGCCAAGGCCTGGGCTCGCCGGGTGACGAGCAACTGCAAGCCGTGTGGTGCTCCAAGGACAAGAAAGCCGCCATGGACAAAATGGTCGATGGCAAGGAAATCAAGGCCGCCAAGTGCGAGAACCCGGTCTCCAAGCAGTTCGCCCTCGGTCAGTCGATTGGCGTGAACGGTACACCGGCCATCGTTTTGGCCGACGGACAGGTCATTCCGGGCTACCAGCCTGCGCCACAAGTCGCCAAACTGGCATTGGGCGCGAAATAATTTCGCATCGTCATGGTCAGCCTTTGACGATCATGGTTCGGCGGCAATATTGTCGGGCCATTAATAGAGAGCCGCGAGTATGCGGTTGTTTTCACGGCCGGCCTTGAGTCGGCCGTTTTATGGGGAGTTCACAGTGAAACCGGTCAAAGTAGGCATCTGTGGGTTAGGGACCGTCGGTGGCGGTACCTTCAACGTACTTCAGCGCAACGCCGAGGAAATTTCTCGTCGTGCCGGGCGTGGAATCGAAGTGGCACAAATTGCCATGCGCACGCCAAAGCCTCAGTTCCAGACGACCGGTATTGCGATTACCAACGATGTGTTCGAAGTGGCCACGAACCCTGAGATCGACATCGTTATAGAGCTGATGGGCGGCTACACCGTTGCCCGCGAGCTGGTACTCAAGGCCATCGAGAATGGCAAGCATGTGGTCACCGCGAACAAGGCACTGATTGCCGTTCACGGTAATGAAATTTTCGCCAAGGCTCGCGAGAAGGGCGTCATCGTGGCGTTCGAAGCGGCCGTGGCCGGCGGCATTCCGGTGATCAAAGCGATCCGTGAAGGTTTGTCCGCCAACCGCATCAACTGGGTGGCCGGGATCATCAACGGCACTGGCAACTTCATCCTCACCGAAATGCGTGAGAAGGGCCGGACCTTCGAAGACGTCCTCGCCGAGGCGCAAGCCCTGGGTTACGCCGAAGCGGATCCGACCTTCGACGTCGAAGGCATCGATGCGGCTCACAAGCTGACGATCCTGGCGTCTATCGCGTTCGGCATTCCGCTGCAATTCGACAAGGCTTACACCGAAGGCATCACCAAGCTGACCACCGCTGACGTGAACTACGCCGAAGCGCTGGGCTATCGCATCAAGCACCTGGGCGTGGCGCGCAGCACCGCGGCCGGTATCGAGCTGCGTGTGCACCCGACGCTGATCCCGGCCGATCGCTTGATCGCCAACGTCAACGGCGTGATGAACGCGGTGATGGTCAACGGTGACGCCGCCGGTTCGACCTTGTTCTACGGCGCCGGCGCCGGCATGGAGCCGACGGCTTCGTCGGTGATCGCCGACCTGGTGGACGTGGTTCGCGCCATGACGTCCGACCCGGAAAACCGCGTACCGCACCTGGCCTTCCAGCCGGATTCGCTGTCGGCCCATCCGATCCTGCCGATCGAAGCCTGCGAAAGTGCTTACTACCTGCGCATTCAAGCCAAGGACCATCCGGGCGTGTTGGCTCAGGTGGCGAGCATCCTGTCGGAGCGCGGTATCAACATCGAATCGATCATGCAGAAAGAAGTCGAAGAGCATGACGGTCTGGTGCCAATGATCCTGCTGACTCACCGTGTGCTGGAACAGCACATGAGTGACGCGATCACCGCCCTGGAAGCGTTGGAAGGCGTGGTCGGCCCGGTCGTACGGATCCGCGTCGAGCACCTGAACTAAATTAAAGCAGCGGCAAGCTGCAAGCCTCAAGCGACAAGTTAAGGCGGTCTGGCGTTAACTTGTAGCTTGAAGCTTGAAGCTTGAAGCCCAAACCGAAGGTTTGCCCCTATGCGTTATATCAGTACCCGCGGCCAGGCACCGGCCCTGAATTTTGAAGACGTCCTGCTGGCAGGTTTGGCCACGGACGGCGGCCTGTACGTGCCGGAAAACCTGCCACGTTTCACCCAGGAAGAGATCGCTTCCTGGGCCGGCCTGCCGTATCACGAGCTGGCCTTCCGGGTGATGCGCCCGTTCGTGACCGGCAGCATCCCTGATGCCGATTTCAAAAAGATTCTTGAAGAAACGTATGGCGTGTTTTCCCACAACGCCGTTGCGCCACTGCGTCAGCTCAATGGCAACGAATGGGTACTGGAGCTGTTCCACGGCCCGACCCTGGCATTCAAGGACTTCGCCCTGCAACTGCTGGGTCGTCTGCTCGACTACGTGCTGGAAAAGCGCGGCGAACGTGTGGTGATTGTTGGCGCTACCTCCGGTGACACCGGCTCGGCGGCGATCGAAGGTTGCAAGCACTGCGAAAACGTCGACATCTTCATCCTGCACCCGCACAACCGTGTGTCCGAAGTGCAGCGTCGCCAGATGACCACCATCTTCGGCGAGAACATCCATAACATTGCCATTGAAGGCAACTTCGATGACTGCCAGGAAATGGTCAAGGCCAGCTTCGCCGACCAGAGCTTCCTCAAGGGCACGCGCCTGGTGGCGGTGAACTCGATCAACTGGGCGCGGATCATGGCCCAGATCGTTTACTACTTCCACGCAGCCCTGCAACTGGGTGGCCCGGCGCGTTCGGTGTCGTTCTCGGTGCCGACCGGCAACTTCGGCGATATCTTCGCCGGTTACCTGGCGCGCAACATGGGCCTGCCGATCAACCAGTTGATCGTCGCCACCAACCGCAACGACATCCTGCACCGCTTCATGAGCGGCAATCAGTACGTCAAGGAAACCCTGCACGCCACGCTGTCGCCGTCCATGGACATCATGGTGTCGTCGAACTTCGAACGCCTGCTGTTCGACCTGCACGGTCGCAACGGCGCGGCGATTGCCGGTTTGATGGACACCTTCAAGCAGGGCGGTGGTTTCAGCGTCGAACAGGAACGCTGGACCGAAGCACGCAAGCTGTTCGATTCGCTGGCCGTGGACGACGCCCAAACGTGCGAAACCATTGCCGAAGTCTTTGAGCAAACCGGCGAGCTGTTGGACCCGCACACTGCCATCGGCGTGAAGGCCGCGCGCGAATGCCGTCGCAGCCTGGATATCCCGATGGTGATCCTGGGCACGGCCCATCCGGTCAAATTCCCGGACGCAGTGGAAAAAGCTGGTGTAGGAAAAGCGCTCGAACTACCTGCACATCTTTCTGATTTGTTTGAGCGAGATGAGCGTTGCACCGTGTTACCGAACGACTTGAAAGCCGTGCAGGCCTTTGTCAGTCAGCATGGCAACCGCGGCAAGCCGCTGTAACCGGTAAAAGCTGTCACATTTTGAAGCCCGTCTCCTGACGGGCTTTCTCATTTCTGCATGCCACAATTGCCGGGTTTCGTAAAAGAAGAGCCGCCCATGAAGGACGGGCGAGACGATCACCAAGGAAGTGGCAATGCTGTTTTTCAGAGGGTTTAAACCAGCCGTGTGCTGGATGTTTTTGCTGGGCGCCCTGGGCTTTGGGCAATGGGTAAAGGCCGCACAATTGGCGACACATGAACCCCGGGAGTCAGCCACCGTCGCACGCATTGAGCTGAATGCTCAGGAGCGGCAATGGATTGCTGAACATCCGATGGTTATCGTCGCGTCGGCGCAGTACCCGCTGTACCTGTTCAAGGATGAGCACGGTCACTGGAGCGGTTTGAACAACGATGTGCTCAACCGCATCAGCGCCATGACAGGGTTGCGGTTCGTCCATGAAGAGTCTTTTTCCACCGACCAACTGCTGGAGCGGCTGGAAAGCGGCGCGGCGGACATGAGCACGACACTGGCAATGAATGACGAGCGCAAGGTGTTTCTGGATTTCAGCCATGCGTTCGGCGGGGCGGGCTGGGTACTCGTGGGGCTGGCCGGCACGCCTGCGTTACAGTCCCTGGAACAGCTTTCGAAAAGAGTTCTGGTACTGCCGGCCCGGCACGCTCTGGAGGGGACGATTCGTCGTGACTACCCGGCGATCGAGCTGCGCTCGGTCAAAACCTACGCTGAAGCCCGGGCACTGGTGGAAAGTGGCGAGGCCTACGCCACCATTGAAAACGAAATCGGAGCGCAGCTCTACCCTTCGGGCCGGCTCAAGGTAGGGCATGCGGTGGAAGGCAAATGGGAGGCTGATCATTTGGCCGTCCGCAAAGGACAGCCGCAGTTATTGAGTATCCTCAACAAGGCGCTGGAGGCATTTCCACCCGCCGAGTTACTCGCCATACGGCTGCAATGGCTGAATGGAATTGCTCCGGTACACGCGCCCTCGGCCTGGCAGCGGATAACCCAGTGGGGTTGCTGGAGCCTGTTCATCGTTAGCCTGTTCGGCTTGCTCTCATTGCTTTGGAACCGCCGGCTCGCTGCACTGATCAAGCAATGTCGGGACGCCGAGAAAGACCTCAATGACCAGCTCGCATTTCAGCACGCATTGATAGACGCCATGCCCGACCCGATGTTCGTGCGTGATCTGGAAGGGCGTTTGATCATGTGCAACAAAAGCTATGAGGAGCGCTTGTCGACCCGTTTCGACCAGGTTCAGGGGCGACAACTGATCGAACTCGATGTCTTGCCCAAAGAGACTGCCGAGCAGTTGCACGCCGAGTTCATGACTCAGCTCGGTACTCGCAAGACCCGCTTCAGCGAACGTCAGTTGATGTTCAAGGACGGAGTCAGGGATATCTACCAGTGGACGGTGCCGTTCTACAGTGCGGACGGTCAATTGCGAGGACTGCTGGGCGGATGGAGCGATATCGGCCAGCGCATAAGGCAGGCATGAATTGGCAATACCTGTCAGTTAAGTGAAGGCCAAGACCTGTGGCGAGGGGGCTTGCCCCCGTTGGACTGCGAAGCAGTCCTAAAACCTGCAACCTCATTCTGCCAAGCACACCGCATGCACCGAATTTGCGACTGCTTCGCAGCCGAACGGGGGCAAGCCCCCTCGCCACAGGTTTTGCACTTGGCATCCTTTCTTAACTGAGTGGCATGAATAATCTGTTTTTTTACTGTCATCTTTACCGTGCATGCTCTATCTACCAGAGGCGCCGGTGCGCCTGTCGTTGGAATCCAGAACTTTCTTCTCGGGCCTGTGGTCATTTACTGTGGACACACCCCAGGCACTTTGTTTTCGGACTATTGAGTGGTGATCGAGATGGAAAGTATCAGTCTATTGCTCGGTGAGGCTCTAAGCCCGTATCAGGTCACGTTGACCCCATCGGGTGCCCATGGCGAATGCCTGGTGACACTGAAAAGTGCGAGCGGCGCTACGGTGGTCGAACGGACGTTCAATCAGGCCCAGTTAACCGATAAACGTCTGCTGACGGATGTCGTCGACGGGCTGCACCGTGACGTGCTGATCGCTGAAGGACGCCTGGAGCCCTGTGTCATCGCGGCGTTGCGCAATGCTGCTCAGGACAAGATCCTGGCCAGCCGAAATTGAATTGTTTTTTGTGGGAACCTTCCTGCGCCAAGGTCAGTCAGACCATGTAACAGCAGGATCAAGCATTGTGCTCCGGTGCTTGTAGCTTGTTGTTACTGGTCTTTATGTAGGCCACGTTTAACCCCGAGTCGTCTCCCCACTTCTCGGGGTTTCTTTTTGTCTGCGATTTGTCACTGCGCGGCCTGACGCTCGAAAAAGGCTTTGGTTTCTTCCAGGTAGTCCTTGCGTCTTTGCGGATCGAGCCAGTCGGCGTACAGCGGGTCCAGGCGCTCGCGGGGCAGGGCGCGCAATAGCTGATTGATTTCACTGATTGCCTGTCGCCCCTGGGGCGTATTCGAGCAACCGATGTACCCGGACAAGTATTTGCCCGTGCCTTTGACCGAATAGAATTCCAACTGCTCATCGGTAATATTTTCCTGACGAGCCTGATAGCGGATTTCCGGCCAGTAACCCAAGACCACCTGCAAACGACCCAGGCGCTGCATCTGCAACAGACTGCCGAGGGCGTTGTTGCCGTAGTGGGGCATCAGCGCGCCGGGCGGCGCCTGTTGCAGCAGCGTGTCGAGGAACTGACCGTAACGGCGCTCGGCGACCACACCGACTTTCTCTCGACCGCTGGCCAACAGTGCTGCCAGATCGACTTCATCACCAAAGAGAAAGGGCTCCAGCACCGACCGATCTTCACGTCGAATCACCAGCCCATTGCTGACGGCCCGGAAGGCTGGAATGGAAAAGGCGATCCATTGTTCGCGCTCCTTGCTCCAGATCAGCGAGGGATCGCAGGTAAAGGATTCTTCATGGAGCATTTGCATGCCGCGGGCGCGATTGACCCGCATCAGAGTGTGTTCGTACTGCGGCATACCGGCGATCAACAGCGGCATCAGTTGATCGATAACCCCCTGGCCTTTTTTCGGGCCTTCGAAGATCGTCACGGGCGGCAGATCGCGCAGCAGCCAGAGCAAATGTTCTTTAGGTTGCGCCAGGGCCGGAGATATCAGCCCCGCCAACAGCCCGAGCACCGCCAGCACACGCCCGATGCCGGCGTAATCGATTGCGGATGAAAGCAGGCGCTTCAGCTTAGATGGCCCCGTCTTCACGTAGCCGTGCGATCTGTGCCGGGTCGTAGCCAAGGTCGTGGAGGACCTGCGCATTGTGCTCACCCAGCTGCGGCCCGACCCATTCGGAGCTGCCGGGCGTCTCAGAGAGTTTTGGCACAATGCCGGGCATCTTGAAGTCCTTGCCGTCGGGCAGCTTGGCTTGCAGGAACATTTCCCGGGCCAGGTACTGCGGATCACTGAACATGTCTTCGGCACTGAAGATCCGGCTGGCGGGAACGTCGGCCTGATTCAGTTGCTCGATCACCGCGTCCAGTGGCAGTGAGTTGACCCAGCGATCAATCACCCCGTAAATTTCGTCGCGACGGCTATCGCGTCCGTCGTTGCTGGCCAGCACAGGGTCGTTGGCCAGGTCTTCGCGACCGATGATCAGCATGAAACGCTTGAAGATCGCATCGCCGTTGGCGCCGATCTGCACGTGTTTGCCATCGGCGCTGGTGTGAATGGAGGAGGGCGTGATGCCCGGCATGATGTTGCCGGTGCGTTCGCGGATGAAGCCGAACACATCGAACTCTGGAACCATGCTTTCCATCATGGCGAAGATCGCTTCGTACAACGCCACATCCACCACTTGTCCCAAACCGCCATTGACCTCGCGATGACGCAAGGCCATCAGTGCACCGATAACGCCCCAGAGCGCGGCAATCGAATCACCGATGGAAATACCGGTGCGCACCGGCGGCCGGTCCTCGAACCCGGTGATGTAGCGCAGGCCGCCCATCGACTCACCGACCGCACCGAAGCCCGGCTGATCTTTCATCGGCCCGGTCTGGCCAAAGCCCGAAAGCCGCACCATCACCAGTTTCGGGTTCAGTGCATGCAAGACTTCCCAACCCAGGCCGAGTTTCTCCAGCACGCCGGGGCGAAAGTTCTCGATCAGGATGTCCGCTTCGCTGAGCAGCTGTTTCAGAATCGCCAGGCCATCCGGGTGTTTCAGGTTCAGGGTCAAAGACTTTTTGTTACGCGCCTGAACGAACCACCACAGCGAAGTGCCTTCATACAACTTGCGCCATTTGCGCAACGGGTCGCCGCCGTCCGGGGACTCGATCTTGATCACTTCGGCGCCGAACTCGCCGCAAATACGCGAGGCAAACGGCCCGGCAATCAACGTACCCAATTCGATGACTTTCAGACCGGAGAGCGGTTTGTTGGAAAACGGCATGCTGAATCCTGTAGGACAAAGGCTGAGCGGATGCAGAGTTTTAACATAGGCCGACGTCCATCGCCCAAAGTTGATCGCCTTCAATTCGTGGATTGCCTGTTGCATCGGTTAGACTTGCCGCCTTTCCTCGTATCAAGAAGCCCGTTCATGGCCCAGCCGTCCACGACCTACAAGTTTGAACTGAACCTCACCGACCTCGACCGCAGTGTCTACGAGAGCGTGAAGCAGACCATCGCCCGTCACCCTTCGGAAACCGAAGAGCGCATGACCGTGCGGCTGCTGGCCTACGCCTTCTGGTACAACGAACAGCTGTCCTTCGGTCGCGGTCTGTCAGACGTGGATGAGCCAGCGCTGTGGGAAAAGAGCCTGGATGATCGTGTCCTGCACTGGATCGAAGTCGGTCAGCCAGACGCCGATCGCCTGACCTGGTGCTCGCGCCGTACCGAGCGCACCAGCCTGCTGGCTTACGGGAGTCTGCGTGTCTGGGAAACCAAAGTGATCCCGGCGATCAAAAACCTGAAAAACGTTCACATCGCCGCTGTGCCCCAGGAAGTGCTGGAAACCCTGGCCAAGGACATGCCACGCGTTATCAAGTGGGATGTGATGATCAGCGAAGGAACGATTTTCGTCACCGACGACCGTGGTCAGCACGAAGTCCAGTTGCAGTGGCTGAGCGGTGAACGCGGTTGATTATTCGCCGTTGAACCGCGTTACCCGGTTTTATCCTACGTATTCAAGAGAAGCACCTGTCACCCCATGCGCATCGAACCTCGCCTGTTGCCCGACACCCTGCCATTCCTTGGCGATATTCCACCGCTGCTGACTCGCCTTTACGCAGCGCGGGGCGTGCAGTCCGAGGCTGAACTGGACAAGAGCCTGGCGCGGCTGATTCCGTACCAGCAACTCAAAGGCATCGATGCGGCGGTGGATTTGCTGGTGACGGCCCTGGAGCAACGTCAGCGGATTCTGATCGTCGGCGATTTCGACGCCGATGGTGCGACGGCCAGCACCGTGGGCATGTTGGGGTTACGCCTGTTGGGCGCGGCGCATGTCGACTATCTGGTGCCGAACCGGTTCGAGTACGGCTACGGCCTGACGCCGGAGATCGTCGAAGTGGCGCTGACCCGCGAGCCGCACCTGCTGATCACCGTGGACAACGGCATCTCCAGCGTCGAAGGCGTGGCGGCGGCGAAAAAGTCCGGGCTCAAGGTACTGGTCACCGATCACCACTTGCCCGGCGATGAACTGCCCTTGGCCGATGCCATCGTCAATCCGAATCAGCCGGGTTGCGAGTTCCCGAGCAAAGCCTTGGCCGGTGTCGGGGTGATCTTCTATGTACTGATGGCCCTGCGCGCGCGCTTGCGCAGCCTGGGTTGGTACGAGAGCAAGCCGCAACCGAACATTGGCGAGTTACTGGACCTGGTGGCGCTGGGCAGCGTCGCCGACGTGGTACCGCTGGATGCCAACAACCGGATTCTGGTGCATCAGGGCCTCGAGCGGATTCGCGCCGGGCGTGCGCGGCCGGGGCTCAAGGCGATCCTGGAAGTGGCCAAGCGTGACCATTCGCGCATTACCTCCACCGACTTGGGGTTCATCCTCGGCCCGCGTCTGAACGCGGCAGGGCGACTGGACGACATGAGCCTGGGCATCGAATGCCTGCTCACCGAAGACGCGAGTGCTGCCCGTGAAATGGCCGCTCAGCTCGACGGCATGAACCAGGACCGCAAATCCATCGAGCAGGGCATGCAGCGTGAGGCGCTGGCCCAGCTCAAGGATCTGCCGGTGGAGTCGATGCCGTTCGGCCTGTGCCTGTTCGATCCCGAGTGGCACCAGGGCGTCATCGGAATCCTCGCCTCGCGTATGAAAGAGCGCTATTTCCGTCCGACCATTGCCTTTGCCGATGCCGGCGATGGCCTGCTCAAGGGCTCGGGGCGTTCGGTGCAGGGCTTTCATATTCGCGACGCCTTGAGCGTGGTCGCGGCGCAACATCCGAACCTGATCAGCAAATACGGCGGCCACGCCATGGCGGCAGGCCTGACGTTGCCGGAAGCGAATTTTCCGTTATTTGCCGAGGCCTTTGACGCTGAAGTGCGTCGGCAAATGCGCGAAGAAGACCTGACCGGGCGTCTGCTGTCTGACGGCACCTTGGCGGTCGAAGAGTTTCACCTGGAACTGGCCCGCGCCCTGCGTCACGCCGGGCCGTGGGGGCAACACTTCCCGGAGCCGCTGTTTCATGGGGTGTTTCAACTGGTTGAGCAGCGCGTCGTCGGTGAACGACACCTCAAAGTGGTGCTGAAGAGTGAATGCGGTTCGGTGAAGCTTGATGGAATCGCCTTCGGTATCGACCGTGATATCTGGCCGAATCCGACCATCAAGTGGGTGGAATTGGCCTACAAACTCGACCTCAATGAGTTCCGTGGGAACGAGACCGTTCAGTTGATGATTGCTCACATCGAACCGCGTTAAGGCCTTCGCGGGCAAGCCTCGCTCCTACAGATCACCGAAATCTGTAGGAGCGAGGCTTGCCCGCGAAAGCAATTTCCCTCACACCGAATCTCTCTAAACCCTCCCTCATCCCCCGATGTCGACTAGTCTCTAAGCACTGCTTGATTATCCTTGTGACGTCTTGTCGAATTTTTTGCCCGCGGGGGCGGGTGCTGCACCTTTTTTCCTGTCACTCGTCGACTATTCAAACAGAACCCTGGAGCCTGCCCACTGATTCGAGAGGTGCCCCATGAGTCTGCTGCTTGAACCCTATACCCTTCGTCAATTGACCCTGCTTAACCGCATCGCGGTGTCACCGATGTGCCAATACTCCAGCGTCGATGGGCTAGCCAATGACTGGCATCTGGTCCACCTGGGCAGCCGTGCTATCGGCGGCGCTGGTCTGGTATTCACCGAAGCCACGGCGGTCACCGCTGATGGGCGCATTACCGCCCAGGACCTCGGCCTCTGGAATGATCAACAGATCGAACCCTTGCAACGTATTACGCGCTTCATCGCCGCCCAGGGCGCCGTTGCCGGCATTCAGTTGGCGCACGCCGGGCGCAAGGCCAGTACGCATCGGCCGTGGCTCGGCAAGCATGGCAGCGTCAAGCCGGAGGACGGCGGCTGGACCCCGGTCGGCCCTTCGCCGATCGCTTTCGACCCTCAGCACACACCACCCAAGCAACTCGATGAGGGCGAGATCGCTGAGGTAATCCAGGCCTTCGTCGATTCAGCCAAACGGGCGCTGACCGCCGGTTTCAAAGTGGTCGAAGTACATGCCGCCCACGGTTACCTGTTGCACCAATTTCTTTCGCCCCTGAGCAATCAGCGACGCGATCAGTACGGCGGTTCGTTCGAGAATCGGATTCGGCTGGTGCTGCAAGTCACCGAAGCGGTGCGTGCCGTGTGGCCTGAAGAGTTACCGGTGTTTGTGCGAGTGTCGGCCACCGATTGGGTGGAAGATGGCTGGAACCCCGATGAAACCGTGGAGCTGGCGCGACACCTCAAAGATCTGGGCGTGGACCTGATCGATGTCTCATCGGGCGGGACGGCGGTGAACGCCGAGATTCCTACAGGCCCCGGTTATCAGACCCGTTTCGCCGAGCGCGTACGCAAGGAGTCAGGCATTGCCACTGGCACCGTAGGAATGATCACCGAACCGGCCCAGGCCGAGCACATTCTGCGTACCTGTCAGGCCGACATCATCTTTCTCGCCCGGGAACTGTTGCGTGATCCGTATTGGGCGCTGCATGCCGATGATGATCTGGGCGGGCACAAGGCTGTCTGGCCGGCGCAATATCATCGGGCGACCCATCGTGACCAGCCGATTCATGAATCGGATTTGCGTGACTGAAGGGGGCTGTAAACCAAAAAGCCCCGGTCGTGTTGACCGGGGCTTTTTTGCGTTTCTGTGCTGAGATATTTGTTGTCTGTCAGGCCGTCTTCGCGGGCAAGCCTCGCTCCTACAAGGCGGAGCGTTCATCACCGATCCCGTAGGAGCGAGGCTTGCCCGCGAAGGGGACCGCCCAGACAACCTCTTACCCTCAGGTGTACTTACGCTTATCAGGTGCAGGCGGGAAATACTGGTACAACCAGGTTTCACTCAACGTCCGGTCATTGGTGCGAATGAACAACCGCAGTTCCACCGGAGCCACGCTGTCATTGGTCGGGTACCAGTCGAAGGTAATGCGGTAGCCCTTGATGTCATCGAGCACCAACACGTTGAAGTCCTTCACTTGCCCATTCGAGCAGGTCACCACCGGCTCGATCCCCGCGCCTTCGGGCAAGCGGTCCAGACCACCACCGGTGAAATCCACGGCAAAGCGTCGTGCCCAGACCTCTGGGTAATGCTCGCCCGGCGCCCAGCCTTCAATGAAACCGCCCATGCCCGAACGGGTCGCGTTGACCCGTGCCAGAGGCGTACTCACCGGCGGCAGGGCACTCCAGTAGAGCTTGTAGCCATAGTTGAGGGAGTCCCCGGCCGCGACCGGTTTTTTCGGCGTCCAGAATGCAACGATGTTATCCAGGGTTTCGCCGGTTGTAGGAATTTCCAGCAAATCGATAGAGCCTTCGCCCCACGCGGTTGTAGGTTCTACCCACAGACTCGGGCGCTTGCTGTACCAGTCGACGGTGTCTTGATAATTGGCGAACTCGTGATCGGTCTGCACCAGGCCGAAACCTTTAGGATCGGTGTCGGCGAAGGCATTGAATTGCAGGGTGGCCGGGTTGTTCAGCGGGCGGCAGATCCATTCGCCGTTGCCGCGCCACATCGCCAGGCGATCGGAATCGTGGATTTGCGGGTGAATGGTGTCGCACATGCGCCGTTCGTGAGTGCCGCAGCTGAACATGCTGGTCATCGGTGCGATGCCCAATTGCTCGATGGCGGTGCGGGCATTGACGTGGGCGTCGACCTCCATCACCACACGCTCGGCCTGGCAATCGATGTCAAAACGGTAGGCGCCAGTGGCGCTCGGCGAATCGAGCAGGGCATAAACCACGAAACGGGTGCTGTCCTTGTCTGGTGTCTCGAACCAGAACTTGGTGAAGTCCGGAAACTCTTCGCGCTTCTTGGCGTACGTATCGATCGCCAGGCCGCGGGCTGACAAACCGTACTGGCCGGTGGCATCTACCGCACGGAAATAGCTGGCGCCGAGGAACGACAACACGTCGTGCTTATCCAGCTCCGGGGCCTTGAACAGCTTGAACCCGGAGAAGCCCAGATCGCCTTTGAGCTGTTTAGTGTCGACGGTGGTTTTTTCATAGTTGAACAGCGACGGGCGGAAATGCACCTCGCGCGCCAGTCGAGTCTTGGGATCGACGCTGTACATGCGCACCGGTTGCTTGAAACCCATGCCGACGTGGAAAAACTGCACGTCCAGCTGACCTTTCAAGTCCTTCCACAGCGAGTGATTGCCGTCGTAGCGGATCGCGTTGAAGTTCTGCGGTGTCATGGTCGCCAGCGTCGGCGGCAGCACCTGTTTGGTGTCCTGATAAGGCTTGCCGGCGAGCTGTTTGGCCTGGCTCTTCAGCGCTTCGAAGTCGAACGCCACAGCGTCGCCATCAGCCGCGCTGCTGCCAGCCCAGGCGTGTGCGGTCAATAGACCGGTGGCCGAAAGACCAGTGTAAGCCGCGATGGCCATGGAGGCTTTGAGCAAATTCCTGCGGTGCATAAGTACAACCTGTCGTGAACAATCCCGCGCCGTTCCTGGCACGTGCTGGATCAGAAATAACGGTTCGGACATGCCTTGGCCAAACGCAACGGACTTTAGAGCAGATGCCAATAAGCTTAAACCGTTCAGTTGCAGAGCAAAAATGATTGATGGCACCGCGACAGCGCGGCAATGAAACAAGAAATGTCAGGTAACGTTTCTCACGGCACTTTCTGATTTATAGGGCATATCTGCTTTTTTCGACTAATTACTCTAAAAACCGCTTTTCAGCGCCGATTTTATTTCTATTCTATGGGCATGACCGGTTTCGGCCCTTCAGGCCGGTGGGTTCAGCGCGTACAAGACGGCCGCTGAAATGGATAGGGCGATGCGGTTTTGCAGTTTTCTCTGACGTATAGAAGGACATCGTCCATGTCGAAAGTACAAGGCATCACTGAAATGTTAGGACTCTTTCCCTGCTTGACCACCGGTCGGCGAAGGCGTCGGCTCAGTTCGGAGGAGTTGAAGTTGGTGGAGCGGTATCGCGAACTGTCGGAGAGCGACCGGATTGCGATGCGGTATCTGGTGGATGCGATGAGGAGTGTTTCGCGGTTTTAACGGTAGGAGATCGAGGGATGTTGGAAAACCAGAGGGGCGGACTGTAAAAGTCCGTCCCTTTGTGCATCAGTTCAACGACTACAAATCAAATCGTGAATGGCCGCTGTGCCTGCATCAGATCAGGCATGTCCCGCCATTTGATCCAGGCCTGATGCTGCCAATGCAGCAGCGGCACAGAGATCCCAGCCCACTGCAACGAACTCAGGCTCGGGATGTTTCCCACCGATGCTGCGTTCGAATCACGCAGCATTGGCATGACCTCATTGCTCAGCCACTGGCGCAGGTTTCGGTTTTCCGGGACGAAATGATGAACGAGCAGGGCATACATCCCTGATTCGCTGACCATCAGTGATTCGGTCGTTTTACCGTTCTTCAGCAGCCACACATATTGGCGTTGATCAGGATCGAGCTTCAGGGTGAGTCGTTGGTCCAGCGGTCGACCCATTAAGCGACCAAGGTCTTGGACACAGAACCAGGCTTGGTTGTCCTGCATAAAAGCGTGGAGGAAGCGATTGTGACGGGTGAAGACAGTAGGAGTGTAATGAGGATGGATTTCAGAGGGATTTAGCGTGTGCTCAAGCATTTTTCGACTCCATGTTGAAAAGGAAGCCGCCACTAATCCTTCGACAGATTGGGGTGGCGGACCGCGCGGCGTTCGAAGTCGGAACATTCTCGATCAACATGTAAGCCGAGAGGCCCGCGCCACACGGCCCACCATAAAGCGAAGCTGAAAGGCAAAAATTGCCCCAGTTCATATGGGGGCGCGGATGCGCCATGTTGATGATGTTCCGGCTTCGACCCCGGGTCGCTGATTTGGCAGCGACGAGGTAAAGCCTATCGTTCAGGCGCTCGCGGCGCCAAGTCTACTCTGGCGACGCTTGTTGTAGGAATCGTTGCCTTTACTTGAAGGTTCCATCTGTAGGAATTTCCTGTTTTTGCACGAGGTGCAGAGAGACAGCGCCAAATGAATGGTTTTTCCTATATTTATTCTGCTTTCCGGAGTTAAGTGCAGGATTTCTACATGTTGATCGAATTTTCGGTTTCCAATTATCGCTCCTTCCGTGAGGCGCAAACCCTGTCCATGGTGGCGACTCCACGCCTGAGTAAAAAGCGCAATGTAATCAAACCTTCCGTGAGTGGTGAAAAACTACCGGACTTGTTGAAGGTTGCGGCGATTTACGGGCCTAACGCGTCCGGTAAATCTTCTCTTATCCAGGCGATGGGGATCATGGGACGCCTGCTTGCAACGACCCCCTCCTCAAATGATGATCCGCTGCCGGTTTCACCGTTTCGTTTTGACCCGCAGCTCAAGGACGAACCCAGTTTTTTTGAATACAACTTCATTCAAAAAGGGCTCCGATATCGGTTTGTCCTGTGCATTACTTCGCAACGGATAATCAAGGAACAACTGGTCTCCTATCCCAAAGGGAAAGAAACACTGCTGTATGAACGTCGTTTTGGTGATGAGGGAGAGCAGTATGTTTTTGGTTCAAGTCTTGAGGGGGGGAAAGATGTCCACAATGCCTGGCGGCGCCTGACGAGCCCAAAGGTGTTGTTTATTTCACAGGCCGTTGCGAATAGCAGCGAAGAGCTGACTCAGTTGCGAGCGCCGTTTACCTGGTTTCAAACCGGTCTTCTTGTCATTGAGCAGAACAATATGATGGGGCTGTCTGCCGCCTCAATCAGATTTTTGCAGGTGGCCTCGGACTACACAGTCGATTTAAAGGAGTTCTTAAGGGCAGTGGATATTCCGGTGTCTGCTATTCAACTCAATACTGAGGATGCAGATGCTGTTCCGACCAAGAAGAAGCTCACGCTTAAAGAATTCTTCGCAACGGCGCAAAAAGACAAAGTGACCCTGACACATACAAGTCTTTTGGGAACAGCAGAGTTTGATTTTTCAGAGGAGTCCGGAGGCACAAAAAACCTGATTGGCTTTTGGTTGCCCTGGTTCATGATCAATCGCGCAGATGGAAGCGGGATACTGTCTGTCGATGAGTTGGACAGCAGCCTCCATCCTGAAATAGTTGCTGATCTGATCGGGAAACATCTCGATAGCGGATTGGATACTCAGCTGATCTTTACGACACACGATACTCATCTAATGAATGAAAAAATTCTGCGGCGTGATCAGTTCTGGATCACTGAGCGCGATGCCAATGGAGCAACCAGTGTTTTTTCCGTTCACGATTTTGAAGGGCGAGAGGGGGAGGATGTTGAGAAACGCTACTTTGAAGGCCGTTACCGCGGTTTGCCTCTGATTAGGCGGGGGTGACTAATGGTGCACTCAATAAAATCATTTGATCGGAAGAAATCAAGATTCAAGCCTCAGCCCCAAGTGCTGGTTCTCTGTGAAGATAGCAAGTCAGGAAAACGGTATCTGGAGGAGGCTGCGTTTCATTTTCGCGCCAAAGCTCAGGTAGAAATTGCCCACTGCGGCGTCACGCACCCGAGCGGAATTGTAGAAAGAGCCATTGCCCGTCAGAAGCGTTTCGACAAAGTGTTTTGTGCATTGGATCGCGATACGCACCAATGTTTTGAGAGAGCGATAGATCTGGCGAGACCTCATCCGAAAATCAAAGTCATAGCATCGTTTCCCTGTTTTGAGTTTTGGCTTCTTTTGCACTTCGGTTTTAATCGAAAGCCATTTAGAGCTGTTGGGAAAAACTCTCCGGGCGACTTGGTAGCCAAGAGCCTCAGAGAAAAACCGAACATGGATAAGTACCAGAAGGGCAAAGGCATCAGCTATTTTGCTCAGCTATTGGGTGAGCCTTTTCAGAAAGCCAGAGCTTTGGCACCCAAGATTCTCGAAGACGTCGCCATCAGCGGCGAACCCAATCCCAGTACCGAAATCCATCTGCTGATGGATGAATTCGAAACCCTCTCCAAGCCTCAGCCGATCTAGCACCATCAACCCTGCCAAGAGATGTGGTCAGCATTGATGGTGTTATATCGGTTCAATTTGTTTGGCTTTTGGTGTGGGACCTGGTGGTGCACGGGCCATTCGCGAGCAAGCCCGCTCTCACAGAGATTGCGCAAATCCTGTAGGAGCGAGCGGTGCGGCGATCCGACTTGCCCGCGAAGCTTTCAATGCTTGAACATCACGTGCCGAACAACGGTGTAATCCTCCAGCCCATACATCGACATGTCCTTCCCATAACCAGACAGTTTCTGACCGCCATGCGGCATTTCGCTGACCAGCATGAAGTGGGTATTCACCCAGGTGCAGCCGTATTGCAAGCGTGCAGACAGGCGATGGGCGCAGCCGACGTCCGCGGTCCAGACCGACGACGCCAGGCCGTAGTCTGAGTCGTTGGCCCAGGCCAGTGCCTGTGCTTCATCGGTGAACTTGGTGACCGACACTACCGGGCCGAATACTTCACGGCGCACGATCTCGTCGTCCTGTTGCACGTCGGCCAGCACCGTTGGCTCAAAGAAGAAGCCATTGCCTTCCACCGCTTTGCCGCCCGTGATCAAACGGATGTGTGGTTGCGCCATCGCACGCTCAACCAAACCGGTCACGCGGTCGCGATGTTGTGCGCTGATCAACGGGCCAAGCTCCGTCGAGGGATCGTCCTGCAAGCCGTACTTGATACTGCTGACGGC
This sequence comes from Pseudomonas sp. GM102, assembly GCF_000282555.1. NCBI lineage: Bacteria > Pseudomonadati > Pseudomonadota > Gammaproteobacteria > Pseudomonadales > Pseudomonadaceae > Pseudomonas > Pseudomonas sp. GM102. The sequence goes on from NZ_AKJB01000044.1 coordinate 40,853, forward strand.
CGCACCGAGCTTCTCGACGAACTGGTCGTAGATGCCTGCTTGCGCGTAAATGCGGCAGGCGGCGGTGCAATCCTGACCAGCGTTGTAGAAACCGAAGGTGCGAATGCCTTCCACGGCGGCGTCGATGTCCGCATCGTCGAAGATGATCACCGGTGCCTTGCCGCCCAGTTCCATGTGCAGGCGTTTGACGTTGCCGGCGGTGCTGGAAATGATGTTCGAGCCAGTGGCGATCGAGCCGGTCAGCGACACCATGCGCACTTTCGGATGATTGACCAGTGCGGTACCGACCGCAGAACCACGGCCGTACACCAGATTAAGTACACCAGCCGGGAAGATGTCCGACGCCAGTTCTGCCAGGCGCAGGGCGGTCAGCGGGGTTTGTTCCGACGGCTTGAGCACCACGGTATTACCGGCGGCCAGGGCCGGGGCGATTTTCCAGGCGAGCATCATCAGCGGGTAGTTCCACGGCGCGATGGAGGCAATCACGCCCACCGGGTCGCGGCGGATCATCGAGGTGTGGCCGGGCAGGTATTCCCCTCCCAGCGCACCGCTCATGCAGCGACTGGCGCCGGCGAAGAAACGGAACACGTCGGCAATCGCCGGAATCTCGTCGTTCAGCGCAGCGCTGTAGGGTTTGCCGCAATTGTCCGACTCCAGTTTGGCCAGCTCTTCGCCATGGGCTTCGACGATGTCGGCGAGTTTGAGCAGCAGCAACGAGCGTTCTTTCGGCGTGGTTTGCGACCAGGCTTGGAAGGCGTTGTCGGCGGCACGCACGGCGGCGTCGACCTGGGCTTCGCTGGCTTCGTTGATTTCTACCAGCACACGGCCAAGGGCCGGATTGAACACGGCTTGGGTAGGGCCGTCGCCGTTGACGAGTTGGCCGTTGATCAAGAGTTTGGTTTGCATGGCTATGTCCTCATCGAAGCTGTTGTTTTTCTGTCTGAACCGAACCCCTGTAGGAGCGAGGCTTGCCCGCGAAGGCGTCCTCAAGAATGTCAAAAGCTTCGCGGGCAAGCCTCGCTCCTACAGGAGATTGTTGTTGTCTGTTCCTGATCTATTTCCCGCCACTGCCTGCAACGCTTTCCCCGCCACGGGTCAGGTAATAAGCGCCGAGGATCGGCAGCATGGTCACCATCATCACCAGCATCGCGACGACGTTGGTGACCGGCACATCCCGTGGGCGGCTGAGCTGGTTGAGCAGCCACAGTGGCAAGGTGCGTTCATGGCCGGCGGTGAAGGTGGTGACGATGATTTCGTCGAATGACAGCGCAAACGCCAGCATACCCCCGGCCAGCAATGCCGAACCAAGGTTCGGCAGGACGATGTAGCGGAAGGTCTGCCAACCGTCGGCGCCGAGGTCCATCGAGGCTTCGATCAAACTGTATGAAGTGCGGCGCAAGCGGGCGATGACGTTGTTATAGACAATCACCACGCAGAAGGTCGCGTGACCGACGATGATGGTGAACATCCCTGGCTCAATCCCCAAGGTCTTGAAGGTCGCCAGCAGCGCGATGCCGGTGATGATCCCCGGCAGGGCAATCGGCAGGATCAGCATCAGCGAGATGCCTTGCTTGCCGAAGAAATCCCGTCGGTACAACGCCGCCGATGCAAGGGTGCCGAGGACCATCGCAATCAGCGTCGCGACGGCCGCGATTTGCAACGACAGCTTGATCGCTTCCAGTACGTCGGGCCGGGAGAACGCCACGCCGATCCACTTCAGGGTAAAGCCCTTGGGCGGAAAGCTGAACGCCGCGTCTTCGGTGTTGAAGGCGTAGAGGAAGATGATCAGGATCGGGAAGTGCAAGAACACCAGCCCGCCCCAGGCAGCGATGCGCAGGCCCAGGGATGCCCGGTCTTGAGATGAAGCATCAGAGCGCATCGAAAGCCCCCAGACGTTTGACGATGGACAGGTAAATGGCGATCAGCACGATCGGCACCAGCGTGAAGGCCGCCGCCATCGGCATATTGCCGATCGCTCCTTGCTGGGCGTAGACCATGCTGCCGATGAAGTAGCCCGGCGGGCCCACCAGTTGCGGCACGATGAAGTCGCCCAGGGTCAACGAAAAGGTGAAGATCGAACCGGCGGCGATGCCTGGAATCGACAGCGGCAGAATCACTTGCATGAAGGTCTGACGCGGTTTGGCACCGAGGTCGGCCGAAGCTTGTAAAAGCGATGGCGGCAGGCGTTCCAGTGAGGCCTGGATCGGCAGGATCATGAACGGCAGCCAGATGTAGACGAACACCATGAACCGCCCCAGGTGCGAGGTCGACAAGGTGCTGCCGCCGACCCCCGGAATCCCGAGCACGAACTGCAACACCGGCTCCAGCCCCAGCTGTTGAACAAACCACTGGGCCACTCCGCCCTTGGCCAGCAGCAAAGTCCAGGCATAGGCCTTGACGATGTAACTGGCCCACATTGGCATCATCACCGCGATGTAGAAAAACGCCTTGGTCTTGCCGCTGGTGTAGCGCGCCATGTAGTAGGCGATCGGGAACGCCACGACCGCACTGGCGATCGACACGACGACGGCCATGCTCAGGGTGCGCAGGATGATGTCGAAGTTCGACGGCTGGAACAGCGCGGTGAAATTCGCCAGGGTCAGGTCGGGCGTGACCGCCATGGTGAAGTCATCGAAGGTGTAGAAGCCTTGCCATAACAGGGTCAGCAGCGAACCGAGGTAGATCGCGCCGAACCACAGCAACGGCGGCACCAGCAGCAACGACAGATACAGGTTCGGCCGGCGGTACAGCAGGTTGGAAAATCGGCGCAGCGGCGAGCCTCTGGCCGGGGTTTGAGGGGGCGCTACGCTGTTCATCTCACACCCCGCCCACAACATTATCGTGCAGCGGGATCATCGCTTCACGCGCCCAACGAGCGCTGATGCGTTGCCCGGTCTGATGTTGCGTGCTGACGTCCAGCCACTGAACGTTGGCCTGGCTGATGTTCAGGGTCTGGCCGTTTTCCAGTTTCAGTTCATAGCGGGTGGCGCTGCCTTGGTACTGGATGTCGTGCAGCAGGCCACTGACTTCGATTTCATGGCTGGCCAGCGGGCCTTCGGCGAAACGCACGTGTTCCGGGCGGATCGAAAACGGTTGTGGATTGCCGCTCAACTGCTGCGCCAGATCGCCGCGAATCACGTTGGACGTGCCGACGAATTCGGCGACGAACGTGGTTGCCGGTTTCATGTACAGATTGCGCGGTGTGTCGACCTGTTCGATGCGGCCCTTGTTGAATACGGCCACGCGGTCGGACATCGACAGCGCTTCGGTCTGATCGTGAGTGACGAAGATAAACGTGATGCCGAGCTGACGTTGCAGCTTTTTCAGTTCGCCTTGCATTTGCTCGCGCAGTTTCAGATCGAGGGCGCCCAAGGGCTCGTCGAGCAGCAACACGCGAGGGCGATTGACCAAGGCGCGGGCCAGGGCTACACGCTGACGCTGGCCACCGGAGAGTTGCACCGGTTTACGCTCGCCGTAGCCGCCGAGGGCGACCATATCGAGGGCTTCTTCGGCGCGTTTCTGGCGTTCGGACTTGCCGACACCTTTGACTTTCAAACCGTAGGCGACGTTGTCGAGTACGTTCATGTGCGGGAACAGTGCGTAATCCTGGAACACGGTGTTCACGTCACGCTGATACGGCGGCAGACCGGCGGCTTCGGCGCCATGAATGCGGATGGAGCCAGCACTGGGTTGTTCGAAACCGGCGATCAGGCGAAGGCAGGTGGTTTTGCCCGAGCCGGAGGGGCCCAGCATGGAAAAGAACTCGCCGTCCTGGATATCGATGGAAACCCGGTCAACGGCCTTCACTTCGCCGAACTGTCGGGAAACGTTGGTGAACTGGACTGCAAGCGTCATGGTGCGGAGCTCCAAAAAGGCGAGGATCGTCACAGTGGCCTTGCCTGGACTTCTGAAAAATCTGAATCGTGATCGATGGGCTTTTGTGGCGAGGGAGCTTGCTCCCGCTGGAGTGCGCAGCACTCCCAAAAAAGGGTTAATGCGGTTTACCTGGTAGACCGCAGTGACTGGTTTTTGGGAGTGCTGCGCACTCCAGCGGGAGCAAGCTCCCTCGCCACAAGTATTCCTCGCCAACTATGTACCGAGTGTTACCTGCCACCCATAATCGCAATGTAATCCTGGGTCCAGCGGCTATAAGGCACAAACTTGCCGCCCTCAGCCTGCGGGGTTTTCCAGAAGGCGATCTTTTCGAACTGGTCGAAACCGTTGGTCTTGCAACCCTCGGCTCCCAGCAATTCGCTTGCCTTACACGCCGCCGGTACCGCCGGCAGCGAGCCGAACCAGGCGGACACATCGCCCTGGACTTTCGGTTGCAGCGACCAATCCATCCACTTATAGGCACAGTTCGGGTGCTTGGCCTCGGCGTGCAGCATGGTGGTGTCGGCCCATCCGGTGGCGCCTTCTTTGGGGATGGTCGAGGCGACGGGCTGTTTCTCGTTCATCAAGCCGTTGACTTGATAGGGCCAGGAACTGGAGGCCACTACGCCTTCATTCTTGAAGTCACTCATCTGCACGGTGGTGTCGTGCCAATAGCGATGGATCAACTTTTGCTGGGCGCGCAGCAGATCGAGAACGGCTTTGTACTGTTTCTCGTCGAGCAGGTAAGGATCCGTGATGCCCAGTTCCGGCTTGGCGGTTTTCAGGTACAGCGCCGCGTCGGCGATGTAGATCGGGCCGTCATACGCTTGCACGCGGCCCTTGTTGGATTTGCCGTCGGACAACTTCTGCTCTTCGAACAGCACGCCCCAACTGGTAGGCGGCTGCGTGAACACCTTGGTGTTGTACATCAACACGTTCGGGCCCCATTGATAAGGAGTGCCGTAAGTCTGGTTGTTGACCACATACCACGGTGCATCCTTGAGGCGTGGATCGAGATTCTTCCAGTTGGGGATCAGGTCGGTGTTGATCGGCTGCACACGTTTGCCCGCGATTAACCGCAGGGAGGCATCACCCGATGCCGTCACCAGGTCGTAACCGCCCTTGGCCATCAGGCTGACCATTTCATCGGACGTACCGGCCGTCTTGACGTTGACCTTGCAGCCGGTTTCCTTCTCGAAGCCGGTCACCCAGTCGTAGGTCTTGTCGGTTTCGCCCCGTTCGATGTAGCCGGGCCAGGCGACGATATCCAGCTGACCTTCGCCGGCGCCGACAGCTTTCAGCGGCTCGGCGGCCTGCAGGCTGGTGCTGGCCAGCAGCGCCGTGGTGATTGCACTGAGCAGTGCGGTCTTGTGCACAAGCATGGGTGAACCCTCTTCTTTAAATTATGGTCGGGGCAATGTTGAACGGGGTGATGCGCCGTGAGTGGCTTGTTATTAGCTTAGTGCGCTTTGTGAGAGGCAGATTGAGGCCGGGCTGTCTTATGGATTTATCCAGCCTAGTGCGCGGTCCCACGGTCGACAAATCTCAAAGGCTGCATTCGATGAAATAGTTTACGTGGGGGCGCGTTCCAGCCTGTTTGCCTAAGCGTGAGCAACATCTGGAAGCACTCTCATCGAGAGGCGTCGGGCACTTTCGATCTAGGCTGGTGGCCTTAAAGATCCGGTTAACCCGAATTCGTGGAGGCAGCAAAAATGAACACTCGTGGATTGCTCGATCAACTACTCAAATCCGGTCAGGATCTGTTGCAGAACAAGGCTGGCGGCGTCCAGAACAAAGCGTCCAGCGGTGGTTTGGGCGGTTTGCTTGGAGGCTCCAGTGGTTCGGGTGGCCTCGGCAGTGTGTTATCCGGCGCCGGCGGCGGTGCTCTGGCGGCTGGCGCCATGGGCCTGTTGCTCGGCAACAAGAAGGTGCGCAAGGTCGGCGGCAAAGTGGCTATCTACGGCGGTCTCGCGGCATTGGGCGTGATTGCCTACAAGGCGTACGGTAACTGGCAGGCCCAACAAGGCACCGCAGCCACAACCGAACCGCAAACTCTCGACCGCTTGCCGGCGGCCCAGGTTGAGCAACATAGCCAGGCGATTCTCAAGGCGTTGGTGGCCGCGGCCAAGGCTGACGGGCATGTCGATGAGCGTGAGCGCCAATTGATCGAAGGCGAGTTCAGCAAGCTCGACAATGATCAGGAGCTGCAACACTGGCTGCACGCCGAACTCAACAAACCGCTGGACCCGACCGATGTCGCCCGCGCCGCCAGCACGCCGGAAATGGCGGCTGAAATGTACATCGCCAGCGTGATGCTGGTGGATGAGGAGAACTTCATGGAGAAGTCCTATCTGGATGAACTGGCACGGCAGTTGAAGCTGGAGCCGGGGTTGAAGGCCGAGTTGGAGAAGCAGGTGCGTCAGGTGTCATCGTCACTCGGGTGAACTAACAACAGATACGATATACCGAATTTTTAATACCGTCGAAACCCCATCAACGCTGATTTCAAGGTTGATGGGGTTGTTGTTTGAAGTTGGATGCAGTTCGTCTGAGATAGATTTAGGGTCTTGGCTAGTAATTTTTGATATTAAATTCGCCTTTTAATGTTTTGCCGTTTTCTAACGTCATCTCGTAAGTACCCTGCGCTTGGCGTCGATTATCGCTGAGCTCGACGTACAATTTTCCTGATGTTGCTAGTGAATGGTTTTCTTTTATCTGAGCGGTCCATTTTACTGGAGACCCGTCGGGTATTGCCGAGTATTGTCCATCCTTTTGTACCTTGGAAATGCCAAGGGCAATATGCTCTTGAACTGCTCCTGAGGTGCGGCTGCCGACAAAGTAAAAATCATCTCGCGGTGTTCTGTGAAAAAGCACGGACTTGGCTGAAAATACTTCATTTCCATTTTCGTCTTTTGCGGTGAATGTTCCGGTGGCTGTTGTCTTTTCTAAGAGTAGTTGGCTGATTGTGTCTACTTTAGCGTTCATGTCTGTGCCTTTTTTAAAAATTTAATATCAGGGTTGTTGTGTCGCTTGGGGTAGATTAGAAGTAAGTGGCTAGGGTGACTACTGTCAGATGTGATAGTTGTTTAGCGTTTTTCTGAATGGCGGTGTGTTTGTTTTATTCTAATTTTGAGACGTAGTTTTATTAGAAATGGGTTCTCTCGGTTTGAGTTCGTGCTGAATAACCTCGATCCACCGGGTTAAAGCAACTGTACTGCGGCAAAAGGGCGTTGGTGGTGAGGGGGGCACCGTTGGGTGGCGAGCCGTCCCAAAACTTGTGGATACATACAGGCACGCCGCATCGCCACAATGTTTGTCAGGAACACCGCGTAATCGTTCTTCGCGGGCCAGCCTCGCTCCTACAGGATCGTGTCGCGTACGACCATTAACCGTAGGAGCGAGGCTTGCCCGCGAAGGCGGTGTGTCAGGCAACAGATTTTCACTGGGTGGACGCTATCGCGAGCAGGCTCGCTCTCACACGTTGATTACTGGCGCGCACAGACTGTGTGTTCACTGCAGATCTACTGTGGGAGCGAGCCTGCTCGCGATGGCGTCTTCGACCGCGACAACTTTCCCCAATGACCGATCCACGGTCCGTTTCTACCGAATCCCGGCTTTTAGTCGACAGGATGAGAAGCGGAGCTCAGCGTCTGATAAATGAAACGCCACCCTCGGCTATACTCCCTCGCAATTTGAACCGCACCGAGGACTGACTGTGAAGAACTGGACATTGCGCCAACGCATTTTGGCGAGCTTTGCGGTGATTATCGCGATCATGCTGTTGATGGTTGTGGTGTCCTTTTCTCGGCTGATGAAGATCGACGCCAGCGCAGAAAAGGTCCGTACCGATGCGGTTCCCGGGGTGTATTTCAGTTCGATGATGCGCGGTGCCTGGGTCGACAGTTATAACCTGACCCAGCAAATTGTCGGTCTTTCCGGGCGTCGCGAGATAACACCCGCCGACCACGCCATGTACAAGAGCTTCGAAGAGCGCTTGAGCGAGCAGATGGTCAATTACCGCAAGACTATTTTCACCCCCCAGGATCAGGCCGCATTCGATGAATTCGAAGCGCGTCATCAGCTCTTCAATCAAGAGCTGACCAACGTCCTCGACCTCTATCAGCGCAAAGAGTACGAGTCAGCGCGTCTTGCCCTGGAGCAGAAGCTCACGCCGGCCTGGGTCAATGGGCGCAAGCAGTTGAACACCCTTATCGAAGTGAATCACGACCTGGCTGACAGAGCCACGCTGGCCATCGGCGAAGCGGTGACAGCCGCCAAAATCAGCATGGGCGTCTCTCTGCTGGTGGCGATCATCGTCGCCGGCCTCTGTGGCCTGCTGCTGATGCGCGCGATCATGGCCCCAATGAATCGCATCGTGGAGATCCTCGAAATCATGCGCACCGGCGATCTCAGCAGTCGCCTGGATCTTGATCGCAAGGACGAGTTCGGCGCGGTGGAAACCGGCTTCAACGACATGATGACCGAGCTCACCTCGCTGGTGTCCCAGGCCCAGCGCTCCTCGGTGCAGGTCACCACGTCGGTCACGGAAATCGCCGCGACATCCAAACAGCAGCAGGCCACGGCCACCGAAACCGCTGCCACTACCACCGAAATCGGTGCGACATCGCGTGAAATTGCCGCCACCTCGCGGGATCTGGTGCGCACCATGACCGAAGTCTCCACCGCCGCCGATCAGGCTTCGGTGCTGGCCGGTTCCGGTCAGCAGGGCCTGGCGCGCATGGAAGACACCATGCACTCGGTGATGGGCGCGGCCGATCTGGTGAACGCCAAATTGGCGATCCTCAACGAGAAGGCCGGCAACATCAATCAGGTGGTGGTGACCATCGTCAAAGTCGCCGACCAGACCAACCTGTTGTCCCTGAACGCCGCGATCGAAGCCGAGAAGGCCGGTGAATATGGCCGTGGGTTTGCCGTGGTCGCCACCGAAGTGCGGCGCCTGGCGGACCAGACTGCCGTCGCCACGTACGACATCGAACAAATGGTGCGCGAGATCCAGTCGGCGGTGTCGGCCGGGGTCATGGGCATGGACAAGTTTTCCGAAGAAGTGCGCCGTGGCATGTCCGAGGTGCAGCAGGTCGGCGAGCAGCTGTCGCAGATCATCCATCAGGTTCAGGCGCTGGCGCCACGGGTGTTGATGGTCAACGAAGGCATGCAGGCCCAGGCCACCGGCGCCGAGCAGATCAACCACGCGCTGGTGCAGTTGGGCGATGCCAGCAGCCAGACCGTCGAATCTCTGCGTCAGGCCAGTTTCGCCATCGATGAATTGAGCCAGGTGGCCGTGGGGCTGCGTGGCGGCGTCTCGCGATTCAAAGTCTGATGAGCGAGCTCGCGGTCAAGCGCGGCGCGGTGATGCCGGTGAAGCAATCGTTGTTTCTGGTGTTCCGCATCGGCAACGAGCGTTATGCCTTGCAGGCCATCGAGGTGGCCGAAGTGCTGCCGCAACTGCCGTTGAAACCGATTCCCCGGGCGCCGGACTGGGTGGCGGGGGTATTCGCCTATCGCGGCGCGGTGGTGCCGGTTATCGACCTCAGCGCCCTGACGTTTGGCCAACCGGCCCAGGCCCGAACCAGCACGCGGCTGGTGCTGGTGCACTATCGGCCGGATGAGGCGACGCCTGCGCAATTGCTCGGGCTGATTCTGGAACAGGCCACCGACACGTTGCGCTGCACCCCGGCGGACTTTCAGCCTTATGGCCTGGACAATCGCCAGGCGCCGTACCTGGGGCCGGTGCGCGAAGATGCCCAGGGTTTACTGCAATGGGTGCGGGTTGCCGATTTGCTGGACGAACAGGTCCGCGCCTTGTTGTTTCCCTCGCCGCCGTTGGACCTGGCGCAGTTTGAGGAGCAGGGATGAGCAGCGATCAAAGGTTTTTCGATTTCCTCAAGGAACGTATCGGCCTGGATGTGGGCTCGGTCGGCCCGGCGATCATCGAACGCGCGGTGCGCCAGCGCTGCACGGCGGCTCGGGCGCTAACGGCTGATGAGTACTGGCACACCTTGCTGGGCTCGCGCGACGAACAACAGGCGCTGATCGAAGCGGTAATCGTCCCCGAGACCTGGTTTTTCCGTTACCCGGAATCCTTCGCCACGCTGGCGAAACTGGCGGCCAAACGTCTGGCGGCGATCAATAACATGCGCGCCCTGCGGATTCTCAGCCTGCCGTGTTCCACCGGCGAAGAACCGTACTCCATCGCCATGGCGTTGCTCGATGCCGGGCTGGCGCCGCATCAGTTCAAGGTTGACGGCATGGATGTCAGCCCGCTGTCGGTGGAAAAGGCCAAGTTTGCGCTGTATGGCAAGAATTCGTTTCGCGGCCAGGACATCGACTTCCGCGAACGGCATTTCACGGCCGAAAACGACAACTATCGCCTGAGCGGGCGCGTGCTTGAACAGGTGCGCTTGCAGGTCGGCAATCTGCTGGATCCGGCCTTGCTGGCCAGTGAGCCACCTTATGACTTCGTGTTCTGTCGCAATTTGCTGATCTATTTCGATCAGCCGACCCAGCAGCAAGTGTTCGAAGTGCTCAAGCGCCTGACCCACGTCGACGGCGTGCTGTTTATCGGCCCGGCGGAGGGCAGTCTGCTGGGCCGTTTCGGCATGCGCTCGATCGGTATCCCGCAGTCGTTTGCGTTCAGTCGTCAAAGTGCGCCGGAACCGCTCGCGACCTTCGCGCCGACGCCGCTGCCGGTGCAACAACCGGTACGCAGCGTGACACCGCCGCCAGTGCGTAGTCGGCCTTTCGCAACGGTCGTGCCGATGCCTCCGGTTGCCACTGCCACCCCTTCGAAAGCCACCCCTTCGGACGCTGCCACGCTGCTGGCGAACATCGCCGCGCTGGCCAATGAAGGCAAAAGCGCTGAGGCCCGCGCCGCGTGCGAAAGTTTTTTGCGCAGTCACGAGCCAGTGGCGCAGGTGTTCTATTGGCTGGGGCTGCTCAGCGATGTCGCCGGCAGCGCCCTCGAGGCCCAGGGTTTTTATCGCAAGGCGTTGTACCTCGAACCGCAACACCCCGACGCGTTGATGCACCTGGCCGCCTTGCTGCAATCCCAGGGCGACACGGCGGGTGCCAGACGATTGCAGGCCCGCGCCGCCCGCAGCGAGCGCGCCGCAGACAGTGAGCGTAAACGATGAGCGCCGCCGACACCTTGAGCGTCACCCATGAAGATGCCCAGGCCATCGACGACTGCTGGAACCGCATCGGTATCCACGGCGACAAGTCCTGCCCATTGCTGAGCGAGCACATTCATTGTCGCAATTGCGCGGTGTATTCGGCTGCCGCCACGCGCTTGCTTGACCGCTATGCGTTGCAGCAGGACGACCGCGAGCAAGTTTCCACCATGGCCGGGAGCGATGTGAAAACCCGCTCGTTGCTGATGTTTCGCCTCGGCGAAGAATGGTTGGGCCTGGCCACTCGCAGCCTGGTCGAAGTGGCGCCGCTGCAGGCGATTCACTCCTTGCCGCATCAGCGCTCCCGGGCGTTGCTCGGCGTGGCGAATGTGCGCGGTGCGTTGGTTGCTTGCCTGTCGCTGGTGGAACTGCTGGGGCTCGACGCTACCAATGGCGTGGCGTCCGGCGCGCGGGTGATGCCGCGGATGCTGATCATTGCCGCCCACGGCGGGCCGGTGGTGGTACCGGTGGACGAGGTCGACGGGATTCACGCCATCGACGAGCGCATTCTCGAGGCGGCGTCTCAGTCCGGCACTCAGACCAGCGCCAAATACACCCGTGGCGTCTTGCAATTCAAAGGTCGCAGCCTGCGTTGGCTGGATGAAGAACAGCTGCTGTCCGCCGTGACCCGGAGCCTCACATGACCCCCGAGCAAATGCGTGACGCCTCTTTGCTGGAACTGTTCAGCCTCGAAGCCGAGGCCCAGACCCTGGTGCTGAGTGCAGGTCTTTTGGCGCTTGAACGTGATCCGACCCAAGCCGATTACCTTGAGTCGTGCATGCGCGCCGCCCACTCGCTCAAGGGCGCTGCGCGGATTGTCGGTGTCGATGCCGGGGTCCGTGTCGCCCATGTGATGGAGGATTACCTGGTCAGCGCCCAGGAAGGGCGCCTGTACCTGCGGCCCGAACACATTGATGCACTGTTGCAAGGCACCGATCTGCTGATGCGGATTGCGACGCCGGGCAATGCTCCGGCGCCTGCGGATATCGACGCTTACGTCATCTTGATGGGACGGCTGCTTGATCACATGGCGGCCACTGCCCCCATGACGCCGCCGATGGCAGAACTTCAGCTGGAACCGCCGACGCCCAAGGTTGAGCCGCCCATGCCGGCCACCACCGAAGCGCCCCTGGCAGCGCCCGCCGAGCCAGCGCCCACGACTAAACGCACCACCGAAAGCGGCGAACGCGTATTGCGCGTCACGGCCGAGCGCTTGAACAGCCTGCTCGACCTGTCGAGTAAATCCCTGGTGGAAACCCAGCGACTCAAGCCGCACCTGGCCACTATGCAGCGCCTTAAGCGCATGCAGAGCAACGGCTTACGGGCCCTGGAAAGTCTCAACGTCCATCTCAAAGACCATGCCTTGAGCCTCGAAGCCCAGGAAGCCTTGGGCGATGCCCGTCGGTTACTGGCGGAGTCCCAGCGATTGCTGGCGGAAAAAAACGCCGAGCTCGATGAGTTCGCCTGGCACGCCAGCCAGCGTGCGCAGGTGTTGTACGACACGGCGCTGGCCTGTCGCATGCGGCCATTCGCCGACGTGCTGAGCGGGCAAGTGCGCATGGTCCGCGACCTCGGCCGCAGCTTGGGCAAACAGGTGCGGCTGGAGATCGAAGGCGACAAGACTCAAGTCGATCGCGACGTACTGGAAAAACTCGAAGCGCCGCTGACGCACCTGCTGCGCAATGCGGTGGATCATGGCATCGAAACCCGGGAACAACGGCTATTGGCCGGCAAACCTGAGGAAGGCCTGATCCGGTTGCGAGCGTCCCATCAGGCCGGTTTGCTGGTATTGGAGTTGAGTGATGACGGCAACGGCGTCGACCTGGAAAAACTTCGTCGCAACATCGTCGAGCGGCAGTTATCCCCAGCCGAAACCGCTGCCCAGTTGAGCGAAGAAGAGCTGCTGACGTTCCTGTTTCTGCCGGGTTTCAGCCTGCGCGATTCCGTCACTGAAGTCTCCGGGCGTGGCGTCGGGCTGGATGCGGTTCAGCATATGGTTCGCCAGTTGCGCGGTGCCGTGATGCTGGAGCAGACGGCAGGCGCGGGCAGTCGTTTCCATCTCGAAGTGCCGCTGACGCTGTCGGTGGTGCGCAGCCTGGTGGTGGAAGTCGGTGACGAGGCGTATGCCTTCCCGCTGGCGCACATCGAGCGCATGTGCGACCTGGCGCCGGAGGATATTGTGCAGGTCGAAGGCCGACAGCACTTCTGGTACGAAGGCCGGCATGTCGGGCTGGTCGCCGCCAGTCAGCTGTTGCATCGCCCGGCGAGCCAGAACAACGAGCAGACGCTCAAAGTCGTGGTCATACGCGAGCGCGAGGCGATCTACGGGGTGGCGGTCGAACGGTTTATCGGCGAGCGCACGCTGGTGGTGCTGCCGCTGGACGAGCGCCTGGGCAAGGTGCAGGACATTTCCGCCGGAGCCTTGCTCGACGACGGCTCAGTAGTGCTGATCGTCGATGTCGAAGACATGTTGCGTTCGGTGGACAAACTGCTCAATACCGGGCGTCTGGAGCGCATTGCCCGGCACGCCAATCAGGCCGTCGAAGCGGCACGTAAACGGATTCTGGTGGTGGACGACTCGCTGACCGTTCGTGAGTTGCAGCGCAAATTGCTGCTCAATCGCGGCTATGACGTCGCGGTGGCGGTGGACGGTATGGATGGTTGGAACGCCCTGCGTTCGGAGGATTTCGATCTGCTGATCACCGACATCGACATGCCGCGCATGGATGGTATCGAGCTGGTGTCTTTATTGCGCCGCGATAACCGCCTGCAATCCCTGCCGGTGATGGTGGTGTCCTACAAGGATCGCGAAGAAGACCGCCGCCGTGGACTGGACGCCGGAGCCGACTATTATCTAGCCAAAGCGAGTTTTCATGATGACGCTTTGCTGGATGCAGTGGTTGAGCTCATTGGAGGCGCGCGGGCATGAAAATCGCTATCGTCAATGACATGCCCATGGCGGTAGAGGCGTTGCGCCGCGCTTTGGCGTTCGAACCGGCGCACGAGGTGGTCTGGGTCGCCAGCAATGGGGCCGAGGCGGTGCAACGTTGCACCGAATACACCCCGGATCTGATCCTGATGGATTTGATCATGCCGTTGATGGACGGCGTGGAAGCGACCCGGCGAATCATGGCCGAGACCCCGTGCGCGATTGTCATTGTCACTGTCGACCGCGAGCAGAACGTGCACCGGGTGTTCGAAGCCATGGGTTACGGCGCGCTGGATGTGGTTGATACCCCGGCTATCGGGGGCGGCAATCCCCAGGAAGCCGCCGCACCGCTGCTGCGCAAGATCATGAACATTGGCTGGCTGATTGGCGAGCAGAGCAATCGGGTGCGATCGGCACCGAGCTCGCACCGCCACTCGTCCTCGCGCCAGCATTTGGTGGCCATCGGTTCATCCGCTGGCGGGCCGGCGGCGCTGGAAGTGCTGCTCAAAGGCCTGCCTCGAGATTTTTCGGCGGCCATCGTGCTGGTCCAACATGTGGATCAGGTGTTCGCCGCCGGTATGGCCGAATGGCTTGCCAGCGCCAGTGGCCTGGACGTGCGCCTGGCCCAGGAAGGCGAACCGCCGAAAAGCGGCACGGTCCTGCTGGCCGGGACCAACCATCACATTCGATTGCTGAAAAACGGCACACTGGCCTACACCGCCGAACCGGTCAACGAGATCTATCGACCTTCGATCGATGTGTTTTTCGAAAGTGTGGCCAGTTACTGGAGCGGTGACGCCGTGGGCGTTCTGCTGACCGGTATGGGGCGCGACGGCGCGCAGGGGCTTAAACTCATGCGCCAACAGGGCTACCTGACCATCGCTCAGGACCAACAAAGCAGTGCGGTGTACGGCATGCCGAAGGCGGCCGCGGCCATCGACGCGGCTGTGGAAGTTCGCCCACTGGACAAGATAGCGCCACGATTGCTGGAGATCTTCTCAAAATGACTATCATTAGCAGCAATCGTGGCCAATGCAGTGCTCAGGTGACCGCACATGAATGATTTACAGCTCGACGACTTCAAGACCGATGAAAACGCCGCCATGGTGTTGTTGGTGGACGATCAGGCGATGATCGGCGAGGCGGTGCGGCGTGGTTTGTCGAACGAAGAAAATATCGACTTCCATTTCTGTGCCGACCCGCACCAGGCCATCGCCCATGCGATTCGTATCAAGCCGACGGTGATCCTTCAGGATCTGGTCATGCCCGGCCTCGACGGCCTGAGCCTGGTGCGCGAATACCGTAATCACCCGGCGACCAAGGATATTCCGATCATTGTCCTGTCGACCAAGGAAGACCCGCTGATCAAGAGCGCGGCGTTTGCCGCCGGCGCCAATGATTACCTGGTCAAACTGCCGGACAACATCGAACTGGTGGCGCGCATCCGCTATCACTCGCGCTCCTACATGACCCTGCTGCAGCGTGACGCGGCGTACCGCGCGCTGCGGGTCAGCCAGCAGCAGTTGCTCGACACCAACCTGGTGCTGCAACGCTTGATGAACTCCGATGGCCTGACCGGGCTGTCGAACCGCCGGCATTTCGACGAATACCTGGAGCTGGAGTGGCGGCGTTCGCTGCGGGACCAGACTCAATTGTCGCTACTGATGATCGATGTCGACTACTTCAAGTCCTTCAACGACAGCTTCGGCCACCTCGAAGGCGATGAGGCCTTGCGCAAAGTCGCCACGGCGATTCGCGACGCCAGCTCCAGACCTTCGGACTTGCCGGCCCGTTACGGCGGCGAGGAGTTCGTCCTGGTCTTGCCCAACACCTCGCCGGGCGGTGCGCGAATGGTGGCGGAAAAACTGCGCCAGACCGTGGCCGGGTTGAAGATCCCGCACATTTTCCCGACCGAGGGTTCGAGCCTGACCATCAGCATCGGCCTGTCGACCATGATTCCGCAGCCGGGCAGCGATTGCCGGCAATTGATTTCGGCGGCGGACAAGGGGCTGTACCTGGCGAAGAACAATGGGCGTAATCAGGTGGGGATCGAGTAGCGGGCGACCGGGTTTGTGAATATAGATCTCTTGGTTGGCAAATACCCCTGTGGCGAGGGAGCTTGCTCCCGCTGGGCAGCGAAGCGGCCCCTTTTATCCGCAAAAAAGAAGGGGACTGCTGCGCAGTCCAACGGGAGCAAGCTCCCTCGCCACAGATTTACTCGGCGTTCGCTTTAATCAGTCGCCGCTAAAGCCGCCAGGCGGGCTGCCGTGACAGCTTGATTACGTTATACTCGCCGGCTTTCAAAAGTTCGCCAACGAGTGCTGCCCGCCATGGAAATCAACCCGATCCTTAACAGTATCAAGGACCTGTCCGAGCGCTCCGAAACTATTCGGGGGTATCTTTGACTACGATCAAAAGCATGAGCGTCTGACTGAAGTCAATCGCGAGCTTGAAGATCCGTCTGTCTGGAACAACCCGTCGTACGCTCAGGAACTGGGCCGCGAGCGGTCGCTGCTGGCTCAGATCGTCGAAACCCTCGACGAAATGCACAGTGGCCTGGCCGATGCCAAAGACTTGTTGCTGATGTCCGCCGAAGAAGAAGACCAGGCCGCCGTCGATGACGTCGCTGCCGAAGTCGAGCGCCTGCGCGAGTCCCTGGAAAAACTCGAATTCCGTCGCATGTTCAGCGGTGAGATGGATGCCAACAACGCCTACCTGGATATCCAGGCCGGTTCCGGCGGCACCGAGGCCCAGGACTGGGCCAACATCCTGCTGCGCATGTACCTGCGCTGGGCGGATAAACGCGGTTTCGACGCGACCATCATGGAGCTGTCGGCCGGTGAAGTCGCCGGTATCAAAGGCGCTACCGTGCACATCAAGGGCGAATACGCCTTTGGCTGGCTGCGTACCGAAATCGGCGTGCACCGTCTTGTGCGCAAGAGCCCGTTCGACTCCGGCAACCGTCGTCACACCTCGTTCTCGGCCGTGTTCGTGTCGCCGGAAATCGATGACAACATCGAAATCGACATCAACCCGTCGGACCTGCGCATCGACACCTACCGCTCCTCCGGTGCCGGTGGCCAGCACGTAAACACCACCGACTCGGCCGTACGGATTACCCACGTACCGACCAACACCGTGGTCAGCTGCCAGAACGAACGTTCCCAGCATGCGAACAAAGACACCGCGATGAAAATGTTGCGGGCGCGTTTGTACGAGCAGGAAGTGCAGAAGCGCAACGCCGCTTCCCAGGCCCTGGAAGACACCAAGTCGGATATCGGCTGGGGTCACCAGATCCGTTCGTACGTGCTCGATGCCTCGCGGATCAAGGATCTGCGTACCAACATCGAACGCAGCGACTGTGACAAGGTGCTCGACGGCGACATCGACGAATACCTGGTGGCCAGCCTGAAACAAGGGCTCTAAGGCCCGCGCTACAGGGTTGTCACCACCCTGTAGGAGCGAGGCTTGCCCGCGAACCCCGGCGAATGCCGGGGGCAACGAACCTGAGATGGAATTTTTAAAGACATGAGCGACCTACAACTCGACCCGCAAGCCCTGCAACAGGAAGAAAACTCCCTGATCGCCCTGCGCAAGGAAAAGCTTGCTGCCGAGCGCGCCAAGGGCAATGCCTTCCCGAACGACTTCCGTCGCGACAATTACTGCGAAGATTTGCAGAAACAGTACGCGGACAAGACCAAGGAAGAGCTGGCAGAGGCTGCAATCCCGGTCAAGGTGGCGGGTCGCATCATGCTCAACCGTGGCTCGTTCATGGTGATTCAGGACATGACCGGTCGCATTCAGGTTTACGTCAACCGTAAAACCCTGTCCGAAGACACCCTGGCCGCAGTGAAAACCTGGGACATGGGCGACATCATTGCCGCCGAAGGCACCCTGGCGCGTTCCGGCAAGGGCGACCTGTACGTTGAAATGACCAGCGTGCGCCTGCTGACCAAATCCCTGCGCCCGCTGCCGGACAAGCACCACGGCCTGACCGACACCGAGCAGCGCTACCGTCAGCGTTACGTCGACCTGATCGTCAACGAAGAGGTGCGTCAGACCTTCCGCGTACGTTCGCAAGTGATTGCGCACATTCGCAGCTTCCTGATGAAGCGTGACTTCCTGGAAGTGGAAACGCCGATGCTGCAAACCATTCCAGGCGGCGCGGCGGCCAAGCCGTTCGAGACTCACCACAACGCGCTGGACATGGAAATGTTCCTGCGTATCGCGCCTGAGCTGTACCTCAAGCGTTTGGTCGTCGGCGGTTTCGAGAAAGTCTTCGAGATCAACCGCAACTTTCGTAACGAAGGCGTTTCGACCCGTCACAACCCTGAATTCACCATGTTGGAGTTCTACCAGGCTTACGCCGACTACGAAGACAACATGGACCTGACCGAAGAACTGTTCCGCGAACTGGCGCAGCTGGTTCTGGGCAGCACCGATGTGCCGTACGGCGACAAGGTGTTCCACTTCGGCGAGCCATTCGTGCGTCTGTCGGTGTTCGACTCGATCCTCAAGTACAACCCTGAGCTGACCGCTGACGATCTGAATGACATCGACAAGGCCCGCACCATTGCCAAGAAGGCCGGCGCCAAGGTGCTGGGCTTCGAAGGTTTGGGCAAACTGCAGGTGATGATTTTCGAAGAGTTGGTCGAGCACAAGCTGGAGCAGCCGCACTTCATCACCCAGTACCCGTTCGAAGTGTCGCCGCTGGCCCGTCGTAACGACGAGAACCCGAACGTCACCGACCGTTTCGAACTGTTTATCGGTGGCCGTGAAATCGCCAACGCCTACTCCGAGTTGAACGACGCCGAAGACCAGGCCGAGCGTTTCATGGCGCAGGTGGCCGACAAGGACGCCGGCGACGACGAAGCCATGCACTATGATGCCGACTTCGTTCGCGCGCTGGAGTACGGCATGCCGCCAACGGCCGGTGAAGGGATCGGTATCGACCGTCTGGTGATGTTGCTGACCAACTCACCGTCGATCCGCGACGTGATCCTGTTCCCGCACATGCGGCCACAAGCGTAAGTGTTTCAATTAAAAAGCCGCCTATAACAGGCGGCTTTTTATTGCCTGTCTGGTACAAACGTATCAATTGGTTACTTTTGACGTTTAGAGAGGAATACCTGTCGTGAATCGTGCAATTGCTCAAGAAGGTGCAGCGGGTATCGCCACTGCGGTCGCTGAAAGTGTTCAGTACCAGGGCCGAAAGGCCAGCCGACAGGGCAGTGAACAGCGTCGACAGGACATTCTCGACGCTGCGATGCGCATTGTCGTGCGCGATGGCGTGCGGGCCGTGCGGCACCGTGCTGTGGCCGCTGAAGCGGGTGTGCCGCTCTCGGCCACCACTTACTATTTCAAAGACATCGATGACTTGCTCACCGATACCTTCGCCCAATACGTGGAACGCAGCGCGGCGTTCATGGCCCGGTTGTGGGCCAGCAACGAAGGCCTGTTGCGCGAGATGGTTGTCAGCGGCGATGGCACTCCCGAGTCCCGCTCACAGTTGGCGGACGATATCGCCCGGCTGATGGCTGACTATGTTCATCGGCAATTGATCAATCGCCGCGAGCACCTGATGGCCGAGCAAGCCTTCCGCCAGGAAGCGTTGCTCAACCCGCGTCTGGCGTTGTTGGTACGCTCCCATCAGCAAATTCTCCTGCAGGGCACCTGCCAGCTTTTCGAAGTATTGGGTTCCCGTGAGCCACAACAGGATGCCAAAGTGTTGACTGCGATTATCGGACGGATGGAATATCAGGGCCTGCTCAACGACGCGGAGCCTGTGGCCGAAGAGGAAATGCTCGGCATCCTCAACCGCTACATGCATTTGGTGCTGGCGTCGGTGTAACCCGGTACTCCGATCGTTCCCACGCTCTGCGTGGGAATGCCGCCCGGGACGCTCCGCGTCCCTTACCGACGTGACGCAGAGCGTCACCGGATGCATTCCCACGCAGAGCGTGGGAGCGATCAAGTGGTCAGTTGAGGGCGTCGTGTGTTCATAGGGAGTGTTGAATGAAAGCCTGGCGCGTCATGGTGATCGCCTTGTCGATCCTGCTGCTCAGTGGCTGTCTGGTGACCTTCAAGGAGCCGCTGCCCGCCAGCGAGCCCGCGCCCAAAGGGCTGCTCGGCAAATGGACCAGCACCAATGCCTGGGGCGAGCCGATGAACCTGGAACTGACGCGCATCGGCGACAATCGCTATCAGGCGGTCAGCTACTTCAAGGCCAAACCCCATGAGCGTGAAGCCTATCCCTTCACGGTGTCGCGCCATGGCAATCGCTGGTACTTGTCGGCGAAGGTGCCGGCGCAGTTCGGCGGGAACTTCACCATCACCGGTTTCGAGCTCAACGATAAGCACGAACTGGTGGTCTACAACCTCGATCTCGAGCAGATCAAACAGGCCATGGGCCAAGAAGCCCTTAGTGGCCAAGGCTTCCGGACCGACGACGGCGACGGGGTGTTGATCAACAACAGCCTGGATCAGGTGTTTGCCTACCTCGATGACCCGGCCAATTCCGATGTTTTCGTCGAAGCGGTGCGCTACCAGCGCCTGGCCAAAACCAAATAAACCCAGCACGTAACGGTTTTACTACAGGAGTTTCGGGTGGACGAATACCAGCAGACGATACGCATTTTGTCCGATCGCATAGTGCTGGCGCAGACGCCGATTCGCGTTCTGGATGCGGTCAAGTGGGACGACAGCATTCGCAAGGGGTTCTTCAAAGGCAAGGGCAAGGAAATGCCGGCCGTGGACCGCGACTATTACCTCAATCGACCGCTGGCATTTGATTCCAGCAAAGTGAAGCTGGAGTTCCAGAACATCGAGCGCGACATCACCCGCCAGCTCGGCCAGTTCAACCCGGTCGGCCAGATCATGCGCCGCATGTGCAAGGAATACCGGATGGTGGTGCGCATGCTCGAAGCGCGCGGTACCGAGGATTTCGGGCTGATTTCCCAGGAATTGTATGGCGCGGCGTCTGATGCGTTCCACGCGGGTGACCCGACCTTGGCCGACCTGGGGCTGATGCTCTCCGATTACCTGAACAACATCGACGGCCGCGGCGACCTCAAGGACGAACCGAAAATCCTTACCGCCAAGGAAGCCGTCGACCTGCTGCAACATCGGTTGAACAAGGTGTTTGGCGAGAACGAAGAAACCATTCGGGTGTTCGAGTCCGACGGGATCGTCGCCGATGCGGCGGCCGGCGCCGACTACATCAAGATCCGCGCCGACGCGATGTTCAACGACCGTGACGTGCGTGCGCTGGAAGTCCACGAAGGGCTGGTGCATGTGGGCACTACGCTCAACGGCCTGAATCAGCCGATCTGTACCTTCCTGTCCAAAGGCCCGCCGTCGTCCACCGTGACCCAGGAAGGCCTGGCGATCCTGATGGAAATCATCACCTTCGCCTCCTACCCGAGCCGCCTGCGCAAACTGACCAACCGTACCCGCGCCATTCATATGGTGGAGGAGGGCGCGGACTTCTTGCAGATCTACGAGTTCTTCTGTGAGCAAGGCTTCGAAATGGCCGAAAGCTACGGCAACGCCAGTCGGGTTTTCCGTGGCTCGGTGCCGACCGGTCTACCGTTTACCAAAGACTTGTCCTACCTCAAGGGCTTTATCATGGTTTACAACTACATTCAGTTGGCCGTGCGTAAAGGCAAGCTGGAGCAGATACCGCTATTGTTTTGCGGCAAGACCACGCTGGAAGACATGCGGACCTTGCGCCAGTTGGTGGACGAAGGCCTGGTGGTGCCGCCCAAGTACCTGCCCGACCAATTCCGCGACATGAACGCGCTGTCGGCCTGGATGTGCTTCTCCAACTTCCTCAACCACCTGAGCCTGGACCGGATCGAAGCGGATTATTCCAACATCCTGTGAGCACAACACACCCTGTAGGAGCGAGGCTTGCCCGCGAAGAACGATAACGCGCTCTATCAGATCTACCGCGTCATCGTTCTTCGCGGGCAAGCCTCGCTCCTACGGACCTGCTATCAATCGTTAGTGCGAGGGCTTCACCGGATGAGAATCCTCGGCATCTTTTGCCTGCTCCTGGCCCTCGGCGGTTGCGACTCTCTGCTGTTCTACCCCGAGCCCGGCCAGCCGTTCACCCCGGCAAAAGCCAAACTCGAATTCCGCGACGTCACCCTGACCACCGCCGACGGCCTCAAGCTGCATGGCTGGTGGTTGCCGGCGAAAAAAGGTCTCGAGGTCAAAGGCACGGTGCTGCATCTGCACGGTAACGGCGGCAACCTGGCGTGGCATTTGGGGGGGAGCTGGTGGTTGCCGGAGCAGGGCTATCAAGTGTTGCTGGTGGACTATCGCGGGTACGGTTGGTCCGAAGGTAAACCGGCGTTGCCGGCGATCTATCAAGACATCGACGCCGCGTTCAAATGGCTCGACCAGGCCCCGGAGGTCAAGGGCAAGCCGCTGATCCTTCTCGGGCAGAGCCTTGGCGGCTCGATGGCCGTGCATTTCCTGGCCCAGCATCCCGAGCGCCAGCGGCAACTCAAGGCGTTTGTGCTCGATGGCGTGCCTGCCAGTTACCGTGATGTCGGGCGTTTCGCCTTGAGTACGTCGTGGATGACCTGGCCGTTCCAGGTGCCGTTGTCCTGGTTGGTGCCGGACGGCGACAGCGCGATCCATTCCATGAAGCAGCTCAACGGCGTACCGAAACTGATCTATCACAGTATCGATGATCAACTGGTGCCCCTTTCCAATGGCATCCGACTGTATCAAGCTGCGCCGCCGCCGCGAGTGCTGCAACTGACCCGGGGCGGTCATGTGCAAACCTTCGCCGACCCGGTTTGGCGAAAGGTCCTGCTGCGCTACCTCGAAGACCCGCAGCATTTCGACGGCCTGCGCCGCCTGGGTGAAATCCCGAATTACCCGGCGCCCCCGAATTCTGAAGATGAACCACCAGAGAGTCCGCAATGAGTGAAGAACGTAACGCCATCCCGCTGATCATCACCGGTATTTGCAGCATCCTCGGCACCGTTGGCGCCCTGTGGTGGTACGGCTACCTGCACTTCGCCAAACCCGAAGATGCGCTGCTGCTCAGCGACTTCACCATGCTCAAGACTGTGCCGGGCGAAGACTACAAGGTCTCCCTGGAACCGGCCCCACAAGTGGCCCAGTGCATCGATGGCGTGCTGGTGCTGTTCGACACCGACCAGAAAGGCCTGACCGGCGTGCTGATCAACAGCAAGAAAAAAGCCGTGCGCTGCATGGGCGAGGAAACGCCGCAAAAACTCGAGCAATAAGTCTCACATCCATCGGCGACGATGAACCTTGTGGCGAGGGGGCTTGCCCCCGTTGGGTCGCGAAGCGGCCCTAAAACCTGCATTCGCGTTTTGTCGGTTATACCTTGGGGGATGGCCTCACGACTGCTTCGCAGCCGAACGGGGGCAAGCCCCCTCGCCACAGGGTGTTTACCCGCAGATCGAGTGTGTTCAGCCAATAAAAAGCCCCGCCTGATCAATTCAGGCGGGGCTTTTGCGTTACCGCAGGTTCAATTTAGTTCGAGCTGATCGCCGAACGCGGAATGACCGGCTGGTTGTCATTGGAAATGGTCACTTCCACCCGACGGTTCATCGCACGGCCCGAGACGCTGGCGTTCTCCGCAACCGGGTATTCCTTGCCATAACCCTGGGCCACGATCCGCGCAGGATCTACACCCATCTTGATCAGAGCCACTTGCACCGAGGTCGCGCGACGCTCGGACAGCGACTGGTTGTACGACGCCGAGCCAGTGCTGTCGGTGTAACCCTCGACAATCACTTTACGGTCCGGGTTTTCCTGAAGGAACTGCGCCAGTTTGTTGATATTCACCAAACCGTTGGACTTCAGGTCCGCCTTGTTGGTGGCGAACAGCACATCACCAAACGTCACCAGCGTGCCGCGATCGGTCTGTTTGGCGTTCAGACTGTCTTGCAGCTGTTTGATCTGCTGGTCGCGGGCATCCAGACGAGCCTGGGCCCGTTGTGCCGCGGCATTTTTCAGGTTGTTTTCAGCGGTGCGCAGGGCGATGGTCTGCTTGGCCACTTCAACACGCTGATTGGTCAGGTAAGCCAGTTGGTCGACCTTGGCCTGGTCTTCCCTATCCAGGTAAGCCTTGTTGGCCTTATCCAGGTATTCGCTGGCGTCTTTGGTTTCCAGCGCCGCGACTTTGCTGGCTTGCGGGTTGGCTTGCAGGCCGGTGTAGTTGGTGCGGGCTTGCTCCAGGTTCGCGTTGGGCGGGGTGGAGCAGGCAGCCAGTGCAACGCTTGCGGCCAGGAGGGCGGGGATCATCAATTGTTTGCGCATAATAGTTCGTCCTTTCTATCGATAAGTGTTTCAGGTCTGAAAATCGGGATGGGCGCTTACTGCACGGTGCGCTGACTTTCCTGACGCAGTTCCTGAACACCTTTCTGGGAATCCTTCACAGATTGTTCGGCTTTCATCGCCTGGGCCTTGCGCTCGGCGACGCGGGCGTCCCACTCGGCTTGCTCGGCCAGCATTCTGGCTTCGTCATACTTTTTGTCGTGCATGGCGATTTCGGCTTGTTTGAGCTTGTCCTGAGCGGCCTTCATTTCCACAGCGGCGAATTCGGTACCGCCGGCGCTGACAGCGCTGTTCACGGCGGATTGGGTCACGGCGTATTGCTCGCTCGGCGGGTTACCGGCGCAACCGGCCAGAACCAAGCTGCCGCCGATGGCCAGGGCCGCCAGTTTGAGACCGCGCAGATGGGGGAACGAGGATGATGCGATGCTGGTCTTCATGGTCTTCAACTCCATTGGATAACTCCTGAAAAACATCTGAATCCATCCTGGGTAAGGAGCCGCAACCATCAATTTCCAGATCATTTTGAAACGGCCGTCCCAGGCATGGTTACTGGGTGTGACCCGAGGCGTTTTTTAAAAGTTCAGAGAAGATGGCTTATCGCCCGAAAAAACCTGATCGAGAGGACAGGGCTCTAAATCGGGAACTTTCGGGTGGCACAGGGGTATCCACGGGGCTTTAAGTGACCCGCAAGTTCACCGTTCAGCAGGAGGAATGCGATCAAATTGTGGGAGCGAGCCTGCTCGCGATGGGGCCATGTCATTCAACATCAACGTTGACTGTTAAACCGCTATCGCGAGCAGGCTCGCTCCCACAGGAATCAGTGTTTCTGCTTGTCGTTATCGCCCGACAAATCATGCAAATGACGACGGGACAAGGCGAGAAAACGCGGGGTCGGACCGACGTCTTCGTACAGCGGATCGCCTTCTTCATCGGTGGCCACCACCGTTGACCCTTTCACATACGGAAAACTCGCTTCGAGTTCTTCCAGGGCGGCGCCGATCAGCTCGCCGAGCAGTTCTTCGGGGTGCCGTTTAGGGTACATGTCGATGATCGCCGCCAGCCGCGCGGCGGCTTCCACGTCCAGATGAATCGCGTAGCCAGAGTCGGTCAGACGACCCTTGGCGTTTTCTTCCCAATGCTTGGCGAGCTCGCGGATTTTCATGATGACCTCGTTGCGCACCTGCTCGTGGCAGGCCGGGTGAGTGTCCGGCAGTGGCCGGTGGTACGCCGTTGTGCGGCTTATGGTTGAGATTAGCTGTAACGCTCGGTGTTTGAAGTCCTTGGCGTCGTCTGCTTGTAAGAAGCGCTTTACGACGGCACTCTCTATGACAGAGCTTCTAACAACAAAGCATAGCCGCCAATGCCAGTGTAGGAGCCAGGCTTGCCGGCGAAGGCGTCCTTGAGAGCGCCTTCGCCGGCAAGCC